>NZ_JAGGQY010000035.1:0-32610 GCF_018613105.1 Bacillus sp. ISL-77 | reverse complement strand
ACTATCATACTTACTAAATCCAGTGCTATTCGACTAAGAGAGAACCCTTAAGGGCGTTACCCCATCATTTGATTCTTCGATATAATCCTTCAGTTCCGAAAGGAACTGTCTGTCCTTTACCTGAGTATTGTTACCAACCTCAATTTGAGCCAGAAACATTTCACACAACTAAACTGCCCCGTTAGTTCAATAAGAAAAAGGATCGCCGCAGCAATCCTCGTTCTTCCACTATCGCACCCAGTTAGCTTAAGTACAATACTTCACAATTTGATAAATAAATGGTATTAGGAAAGGCGATGCCTTGTTAGAACACCAAACTCTGTTAGTTTATCTAAAATACCTTAATAACCTGAAAATCTTTGGCAACAACAAAAGATTCACCAAAAGTAAAGATTTTATATTTGGTACTTTCTTTGGTAGAACATTCAATTATAGATGTTTTGTAGCCGTGACCTGACAAAACCTTATCGTGTACCTTTATTAAATTTACAGGTCCTTTACTAAACAACCCTTCTCCTTGTTTTAATAAACCGACTATATCTTTATTGTTATGATTGATATTTAAATACCGTTCTAGAGGTAATTGACCGTTCACAACGTTTGAATGAGTACAAAACAGTTCACCAATTACTTGGTTAATATCATTGGAGTGTCCCTTAATAAACAAATCTGCTGAGTTATTATTGTACTCCCATAGAAAAACGTGTTCATCTAAAACTTCAAATTCTTCAAAGTAATTGACGTTTAATTTATGGCTTTTAAAATCTATGCAGGTAATTTTCCATAATTGCAATATTTCATCATCATCTTCATAAGTAACTTGAATAGTTAGTATTAGTTCATCATCGTTTATTTCTATTCCATCTAAACTTAGATATGCATCACCTGAAAATTCACCATCCTGTAAATCCTTTGAAATCTTAGATAACATAAATCTTTCACCACCACATTCTATTTGGTTACGACTAATATAGAATATATTCAAGAGAAATTCGGAGAAATCCTTCTTCAACTATCCTGCTCCTTTAGTTGAAGAAGAAAAAAGCTTTACTCCCGATTGAAGTAAAGCCCCAGTTAGTTTAAGTCGATTTATTCACAAACTTGTTCTTTTTCCACTCATTTATTACAGGAATGCTGCCCCGATTGTTACATAAAAAAAAGGCTTCCTTTAATTTAAGGAAAGCAGCCGTTAGCATATCCACATCCTATCTCCTACCAATACTATCTTTTTTATTCTTTCTTACATTTTACAATTATAAATTTTATTGGAGGTTTATTTTTCATGTTCTTACTTGGCTCGTCAATTTCTGAAAACTCTATAAGTCCATATTTTCCAAATTCTTGTTTTATGGAGTCAGAATCATAAAAAAACATTTTTACGCCTTCCATTATCTCGAAATAGTCTTTATCCAATTGTTTGCCCTTACCAAACATTGGGGCTTTTTTTGAAACAGTTGTAAAAATCATATATCCATTTGGCTTTAACTGATTATAGCATTCTTTAATAAACTTATCTCTCTCACGACTATTCAATAAGTGAATAAGTGCATAGCAAAATATACCGTCATAGAGTTTGTTATCAAAAGGCATGTCAGTTACTGAACCATGAAAAATACTAATATCAAGCCCATTTTCCCTCGCCAAATCAATCGCTGTTTTTGAAATCTCAATACCTGTAACATTTATTCCATTGTCAATAAAAACCTTTGCATTTCTACCATATCCAATACCTGGTACTAGTATATCTTTAACATTCTTTTCAAGGAAAAAGTCCTTTGTTAAGATTGCGGAGTCTGTAGGTTCAAATCCCCACATCGTTTGTTTTTCTATAAAACTTGATTCCCAGAATTCCATTATATCTCTATCTCCTTTATGTTTTATTTTAGTTTGGCTACTATGTTGCTTGACGTTAAGTTTATTTTAATTATAGACATAATGACTTTTTAAAAATATAATTGGTATTCATCTTTTTGTAAACTTTAAAACCTCCTTTTGGTTTTAATGTAACTACTCTAAATTTAGTGAAAATTCCCTTCTTCAACTAACCTGCGTACGTTAGTACAATAAGAAAGCCACCATTATGGCAGCTAATCTTCAACTCTTGCACTGTTACTTTAATAAGAAATTTATTGACGTGGTGCAAACAAGATTACCGAAGCACCAATTAAACATATTCCTGCACCCACCCAATCATATAAATCAGGTGTTTTTTTATCTATGCCCCATCCCCATAAAACAGATAGCACTATAAACACTCCACCATACGCAGCGTATACTCTACCGAATGATGGAAAGGTTTGAAATGTAGCTATTATACCGTATAAAGCTAATGCTATCCCTCCACTTATTCCCCAATAAACTGGCTTACTTTCTCTTAACCACAACCAAATTAAATAACCTCCGCCAATTTCAGCTAATCCTGCAAGAATAAACAAAACAATTGCATTAAAAATTCAGACCACTTCCTAACCATAAATCAATATTCAAAGTAAAACGTACTCTTATTCAATTATCCTGCTTCGTTACATTAAGTACAACATTTCACAATATATTCTGTGGAAAAAGAAAAAGGCGACCTTCATCTTGAAGTATCGCACCCATTAGTGAACAAAAAACCTTAAAACATAAAAATAATTATTCTATAACAAAAGGGAAGAATTTCAATATAACACCTTTCATACTGTAAGGTATTCAGCAATTACAATATTTCGATATACCCTTCTGTTCCATGCACGCGAATTCGTTGCCCGTCTCTTATCAGTTTGGTAGCATTTTCTACCCCGACAACTGCTGGTAATCCATATTCACGTGCGATAACTGCTCCATGGGTCATCAGTCCACCAACTTCGCTAACTAGACCTTTTATGGATACAAATAATGGTGTCCAGCTAGGGTCAGTAAAGGAGGTGACTAATATATCTCCATCTTCTAAATCAGCATCTTCCATCTTTAATATGACACGTGCTCTTCCCTCTATAACTCCGGAAGAAACAGGTAGACCTACAATAGCTTCGGCTGGGAGATTTTCTCGTTTGTACTCACCTGCAATGATTTCACCATCAGACGTGATAACACGTGGGGGAGTTAGTTTTTCATATAATTTGTACTCATCTTTTCGTTTGCTGATGATCTGGTAATCCAGTTTATATGTGCGTACGACTTCGCCAAGTTCTTCAAAAGTGAGAAAGTATATATCTTCTTTTTCATGAAAAACGCCCTCTTGTACGAGTTTTTCGGCTTCTTTCAGTAATGCCTGCTTATAAACAAAGTAGCGATTTATCATGCCGTATTTTGGATATTCACGATAACCAATGAAATTCCGGATGATGCTACTCATTCGTTTTGTCTCTTTGGCTTTTTGTTTACCATCCGGCAATTGCTTCAATCGATCTAATAACTCTTGTTCTTTTTTCAAGGCAAAACGCAGCCCTTGCTCAAATTTCCGATTGCTAGCATTCGGCTCAAAGTTTTTGATATTAATGAGAATCAAGGGGACAAGTGTAGTTGGTTTTTCGCTCCAACGACTTCTGGTAATATCGATTTCTCCGGCACATCTCATTCCGTATTTGTTGAGATAAGCTATTATAGCGTCTCGGGTTTTTTGTCCACCTTCAAACTTAACCAGTTCATCCAAAAAGTTATCATCTTTTACATGTTGTAAATAATCAATTACTTCTGGATAAGGACGGATCACATCTGCGACATCCAATAATGCTAGGCCCATTTCCGAAGTAATATTGTTTGGTACAGATTGAGAAAGCGTGTCTGCTACGTTTTTTTCACCTAACCACTTCTCCATTTTTTTATTGATCCATGATGAAGCATCTATAGCTGCCATAAATACACGCGAACTCTGTGGGTTAAATAATATCTTCTTTAATTGCTGGATATCTTCTAGAATAAAATTAAATAAATCCGATCCTGATTTCGTTTGGATGTTTTGTTTTAACTCTTCTATCGATGCTTGACTACTCTTGATCAAATCAGTAACGATTGTCGGATCGTTTTCGATTTGTGTTAGAGAATCCACAGATTTACCATTATTGCTTTGACTGGAACTTTGTATTTTTTCATCATCTGGTAACGATTTTATAAAATTTTCTCGCTCGACTACGGTCATAAGTGCGTCTTTCATGAGCGGTTCGTGTTGTCCCATGGCATTTAATAAAATTTCTCTGCGGACAGGTGAAGCCAGCATATGTGTGACATCCACAAACAACCTTCCACCAGCTTTACGCATGGGTGCAGGAGTCGTTAATAGGAAAAAAGACAATCCCAATGGTTTCATGGGGTCGGTCATCATTTGTTGATGACCAACAGATACATAAATGTGATTGTCTTGATCATTTGCTTCAGGGATGGGGAAAAGCGTAGTGATTGGACGACTCTGGACAATATAAAATGTATCATCAACCAAACACCATTCGATATCTTGTGGGTAACCAAAATAAGCTTCGATCTGTCTTCCTATGTGAGCTAGTTGTAATATTTGTTGTTCAGTAAGTGTTTGAGTCTTTTGCTGATCAGCATCGATCTGCTGTGTCTCTGTTCCGCCTTCTTTTAGTGCATAGATAGCCAATTTTTTGGTTGCTATCATCTTATCGACGATTTTATCTTCCTGTACTTTATAACAATCGGCAGATACCAAGCCAGAGACCAGTGCTTCTCCAAGCCCAAAACTGGCATCGATTGATAGTAACTTTCGGTTAGAGGTAATCGGATCAGCGGTAAATAAAATCCCTGAAGCCTGTGGGAAAACCATCCTTTGAACGATAACGGATAAATAAACTTGGCTGTGGTCAAATCCGTTTTGCATTCGATAGATTACCGCGCGATCCGTAAATAGGGAAGCCCAGCATTTGCTGATATGCTGTAAAATTGCTTCTTTTCCGATGACATTTAAATAGGTGTCGTGTTGACCAGCAAAAGAGGCATGTGGTAAATCTTCAGCAGTCGCACTAGAACGCACTGCATAAGCATGTTCATCGCCAAACTGGGAGAGATAGTGAGCAACTGCTTTCACAACATCGGAAGGAATTTCTACTTCTATAATGAGTTGTCGAATCTTCCTGCTGATTTCACCAATTTGATCTCGATCCTCTACTTTTAGCTTTGTTAGTTGATCCAACAAAGCTTGAAACGTTTCGTTTTGTTCAATGGCTTTTTGATATCCCACTGTTGTAACACAAAATCCTTCTGGTACTTGTATTCCTTGAATTTTTGATAATTCCCCTAAATTTAACCCTTTTCCGCCAACGAGCAAAAGCTGTGTTTTTTCCATTTCCTGAAAACCGAGAACCAAAGAACTCATTCTACATCTCTCCTACCCATTATATTTCTTTTGGTTTCTTTGATATATTTATCCCACTCAACAAATTCTATTAAAGTTCTATTGTATTTTAGCAGTAGCAAATAAGATAAAAAGTCTATATTGACCATTTTTTATCTGCTATAATTAAATTAGGAAGAGTTCAATTTTCAAAAAAATAGCTAGACCTTACCATAAAAGCCCCTCAGAGTTAATTTAAAGGGTTCCGTTTTGAGGTGCTTTTCTGAAATTTAAAGCCGAAATGACAAAAGTTTATACATAGCAATTGGTATATTAAAACGTAAAAACTCGCCGCATATTGGTGAGTTTTCTTTATAAGGCCGATGAAGACCAAATCCCTTGGGAAAAACAGAGAAATAGGTCTTCATAAAGGCGATGAAGACCAAATCCCTTCGGAAAATCAAAGAAAGTGGTCTTCATAAAGGCGATGAAGACCAAATCTCTTCGGAAAATCAAAGAAAGTGTTCTTCATAAAGGCGATGAAGACCAAATCCCTTCGGAAAAAGAGAGAAAGTGGTCTTCATAAAGGCGATGAAGACCAAATCCCTTCGGAAAAACAGAGAAAGTGGTCTTCATAAAGGCGATGAAGACCAAATCCCTTCGGAAAAACAGAGAAATAGGTCTTCATAAAGGCGATGAAGACCAAATCCCTTGGGAAAAACAGAGAAAGTGGTCTTCATAAAGCGAAGAAGGCCAAATCTCTTCAAAAAAATAGAGGAAATAGTCTTTATAGAAAATGCCATTTGTTCCATCAACCCGAACTGCTTAGCAATTAAAAAAAACATTAAAATTGACAGCTTAATCGGCAGTAACATTGACAGTTAATTTGGCAGTTTTTCTTATTTGTACAATAATTGTTGTCCATCATAAAAAATGATGTCAATTGTATGGCAAAACTATTAAAAATGTTAAATAACCTTGATAAATAAAGAAAATGACGTGTGCCAATTCACACTTCATTTCTTATGCCATTTATTAAGAATGCACCCGAAAACGGAACCCTTTAGAGTTAATTAGAGGGGCTTTCTTTAAAAAATATCCATACCGGCAAACAGATCATAATCAATCCGTATTTTCCAAGTATTTTTAAATATCTTCATCGCTTTTGTACTCTAAAACATCTCCAGGTTGACAATCCAAAGCCTTACATATGGCTTCTAATGTTGAAAAGCGAATCGCTTTTGCTTTCCCGTTTTTCAGAATGGAAAGGTTCGCCATTGTAATCCCAACCCTCTCCGAAAGTTCAGTTACGCTCATTTTCCTTTTAGCAAGCATCACATCAATATTGATTATAATTGCCAAGTTTTCCACCTCACACTATTAAATCATTTTCAGATTTTATTTCCACAACTTCATTTACAAGCCTTTGGAGGATACCAGCAAAGGTTGCGATTACGCTTGAAGCAAAGGTCGAATATAATCCCATTGCTATGACACCTGCTCTGTCACCTTCCATATATATAGCCACAAATATGATTCCTGCAACAATCAAGGCAATTATTGTGATTGCACAGCACTTGATAACCTTCAAAGCTCTAACAGATAATTCAGAGAAAGCCTTGTTTTTTTCAATGTAAATTAATAGATTAAATGCTTTATACAGCGCGATGAAAAATGGAATAGATAATAAATAAGCTGATAGTAAAAAGGGATATTGCAAGTAAGCAGTCTCTGGATGCGCTTCTGCATCTCTACTGGATATCTCAGGCACCCAAAATATACACAAAGCAAGTGCCACAATTCCAATAAGAATTATAACTCCCTTTAGGAAAAACGTTGCCCCTCTGTTCATTGAAACACCTCACTGATAAATGTTAATGCGTTATTTAGCGTTTTCATCAATTACCTTTATTTTTCTTTTAATCAGCATCACTTTGATACTGATTATAATTGCTATGTTTTTACCTCATACCGTTAAATCATTGTCTGATTTTATATCAATCGCTTCTTTTAAAAGCTTTTGAAGAACAGCAGCAAAAACTGCAATCACCATGGAAGCAAAAGGTACAACCAATCCGACAAAGATGACTCCTAGGGCGTCGTCTTTCTCCGCAAAGAGATAGAAGAGCGGCAAGACTAGTACATGCAAGATACTGATTGTGATGGCACAGTGTTTGATTTTCTTTAGAGCTTTTACAGAAATTTGCGAGAAGGCTTTATTTTTGTCAATATAACGTAATAGTTTGAAAGCCTGATACAAAGCAAAGTAAAAAGGTATCGCCGATGCATAAAAAACAATGGAAACGAGATATTTTATATAA
This sequence comes from Bacillus sp. ISL-77, assembly GCF_018613105.1. Taxonomy (NCBI): domain Bacteria; kingdom Bacillati; phylum Bacillota; class Bacilli; order Caryophanales; family Bacillaceae; genus Bacillus; species Bacillus sp. ISL-77. Next base: position 25,020 of record NZ_JAGGQY010000035.1, on the reverse strand, counting down.
TCAAACTCTGGAAGCAATTTTGCTGCAACATTCCTTAGCTCAGGCACCAAAAAGATGCATAAAGCAAGAACCGGAATTCCAATAAGAATATCAGCTATCTTTAAAAATAATGTTGTTCCTCTTTTCATAAAAGCACCTCTCTAATTTATTGTTAATTGAATTTTAATACAGTTCTTATCGTCTTTCAATAATTTTTTATTATTTTTAATAATATTTTTGTTGTTAAACAATTGTTAATTTTAGACAAGGATAAAAAGCATTCCTATTACAAAGAAATGCCTAGAAACTTAAACTATAAAATTTATAAATTGTTCAATATAAAAATAATTTTAATTCATTTAAAGGTATCAAATCTAGATTCTGTATCGAAATATATCATCCTTTATAATAATCAATGGCTTTTTGGAAATCCTCCATTGTATCTACATCCATTAATACTCCCGGATCATCTACATTCATGTATTTTTTTTCGTAACCGCCCAGGATCACCCGCAAATTGCTTTCTGGATTGGTTTCGAGAATTTTCTGTTTCACTTCGCTTGATAATTTGATAGGGTGACCGCCTTTATAGTTAAAGCTGGGAATTACTACCTTCCCTTTGTGTTTTGCTAATAGCTGAACGGTCTCTTTTTTTACAAGCGGACAATCTCCGGGAGTTATAAAGAAGGTTTGGGCAGTTACTTCGTTACAGCCCTTTTGAATGGAACTAAACATTCCTTGGTTAAAGTCTTCATTATGAACAAACTTGATCTGAAATGAATAGGCATTTTTACTGTTGAGTTTTACCATTTCCTCTTGGATGATTTCCGCTTGAAACCCAGCTACGACGATGACTCTGCTGCATAATCCTTCAAATTTAGAAATCGTTTGCTCCAACACGGACATTTGCCCCAATGGCAAAGTCATTTTAAATGCATTCGCTCGACTGGAATATCCAGCAGCTAAGACGATCGCTTCCATTTTATGTCCCCCTCTATCTATAGTTTAATCTAAATCTTCTATTAGTCTTGTAACCCCACCTTTCAATTAAATTTTCTTTGATAATACTTATTCTATATGATTCCTTAATAGACGATTAAGCCTCACTTGCTTTTTCACGAAAATGGTCACGGGAAAGGTTCTAGTGTCCATCTACTTCATAGAAGTCACAAAGTTAGACAAAAGGAGTTCCTCAACACTTCTAACCCCGTTCTAAGAAAGAACGGGGTTAGAATAAAGTTTTTTATTTTTGATTTTAAATACTTCGTTTCTTTTGTATTATCATTTTATGAAACCCCTCGCTTTAGTGATGGGGAGATTCATTCCGATGGCAATTCGTTAAAGAACGCTACATCCTCAATAGGAAGACGTGTAGTAGGATGTCCTGGTTTTGTTGCTTTCCCGATAGCAATGAGCATAACCGGCACAAACTGTTCGGAAATTCCGAAAGCTTCTACGAACTTCGCTTTATCGTACCCTCCCATCGGAACAGTGTCGTAACCTTTGGATCGGGCGACAAGCATGAGCTGCATCGAGGTAAGGCCTCCATCAGTATATAGGATTTGGCGAGCCACTTCAGGCGGCAAGTTTGAGTACATGCCAACTGTTCGTTCGATGAATGATTTAGCCGTATCAGCTGGCATAAAGCCTGCTTCAACTGCCTGCCCATAAATTTTTTCGGCTTTCTTGTAGCTTTCCACATCACCAAGCACAGCAATAACGGCAGAAGCTTCGACTACTTGTTGTTGGTTAAACGCGATTGGCAAAAGCTTTTTCTTCAACTCCAGTTTATCGATGACTAGAAACCGCCATGGTTGCAGGTTCGAAGACGAAGGAGCCAACGTTGCTAGCTCCAGCATTTCGTTCATTTCTTCGCGTGAGATCCGCACTGTTGGATCAAATGTACGAACAGATCGACGTTCACGGATAACATCTAAGAACATTTGCTGTTCGAGCCTATCTATAGTTTGAGAGTTTGACATAATAATTCCTCCTAGTAATGAATAGTTTACTTCATCTCTACTACGAACATTTTAAGGAAAATTCATATATAGTAAGAGTTTTTAACCCTATCATGAAAAATGTGATAAAAGATACTTCATCCACTATTGTTTGCAACTTACTAAGTTACCTTACTCAAATTGAACTAAATTGTCAAAAATAATATAATAGTAACTTTAACCATTAACACTGCTAATACCCTTTAATTTGGGAGGAAAAAAGACGATATCCACTACTTAAGGGGGGAGCGTCAGGAAAATGCGGATTTACAACGTTAAGGAAATTCTTAAATAAATAGCCCAATTTCTCAGCATTAAAATTGAGAAATTAGGCTTTTTCGTTACTCCATAAACGCGCCCGGTTGCAAAAAAAAATCTATAACTATCGCTCTATCAAAAAATTAAAGCATTTAAGCAATCCATTTACCATCTAATAAAAGCGAATGGTACTCTCCAAATAAATGGAGAGTACCATTCGCTTTTATTTTGTAATGAATTAGTGGTTTTATTTGTGTTAGGCACCATCCATCTTATTTTTCCAATTATCCATTTTGCTGTAAGTACTGAAGCTTACTTAAATCGTATTCGGTTAAATAGGAAACCTTCATGAGGTTGTCATCTCCTCAACAGATGCACCTGTCTGGGGAGTCCAAGTAATTATGCCTTTTTGAAACCGTTGAATTCGCCCTCCACCAGGCCGATCTTTTTCGTCTTCGATAGGAAAACCAAGCGTGCTTTCAAAGCCAAATTCTGCCCACTTGGTCAATATTGGTCCAGATACAGGATGGGCACCCGTTCTCAATGACCAGAAGATTGCCTTTACGAGCTTCCCCGGTTCCTGTACAGCTTTAAAATAGTTGAACCTTCCGGTTCCATCCTTTGTAACAAATTCATCCGTGATTGGATAGCCAAAACCTTCACGGCCAAGACTGACCCACTTATCCCGAATAGGGCCATGAACCTCTTTAGCCCTAGTATCCGGGTACCAATAAATAGACCATTCTCAACCATTCGGATCGCGATAATGCCTATAATGTCCGATACCGTCTGGAACAGTGCTCTCAGGTGTAATAGGAGTCCCCTTAAACCCCCTTCTTAAAAGTTCTTGATATTTAGCCTCGATTTCACTCTGTAGAGATCATTTATAAATGATTAAGTGACAATCTCTAATAACAATCTCTAATAACAATCTCATTAATAATAACCATGGATTTAAATTTAATATCGATTACCATCGCAACTTTATTCTCTTTTAACCATCATTACATAAACTCATCAAAATCTAGATTCTGTATCGAAATATATCATCCTTTATAATAATCAATGGCTTTTTGGAAATCCTCCAGTGTATCTACATCCATTAATACTCCCGGATCATCTACATTAATGTATTTTTTTTCGTAACCGCCCAGGACCACACGTAAATTACTTTCTGGAATGGTTTCAAGAATTTTCTGTTTCACTTCTCTTGATAATTTGATAGGGTGACCGCCTTTATAGTTAAAGCTGGGAATTACTACCTTCCCTTTGTGTTTTGCTAAAAAATAACAGTTATATGTAAGTACCTTGGTTAAATTGTTAAATAAGTACATATCATAATCTTTGGAGGTGGTATAATGAAAAACTCAAAATTATTTTATATAGCATTGCTAATTCTACCTTGGCTAACAGTACCGTTTTTAGGTCGAAATTCATTAAAAAAATACCTTCCAGCCGGAATATTTATGTGTACATTCACAAAAGCTTTAGACTTTTTCGGTGAAAAGAAAAAATGGTTGAGAATTTATGAAGGGATACCACCTTTGAATAGTGCAAACTTTTTTAATTTTGGTCCCTATCTTGTTGCAAGTCTTTGGATGTTAAAATTAACTTTTGGTAAATTCCCATTGTATCTAATTTCTAATATAATTCTCCACATTTGTTTCAATTATCTAGGAGGATTAAAATTTTTAAAACGTTATAAAATTGCTTCCATAGATGGATTAACCAAATTCCAATATCTAACAATACACTTATTAAGGGCATTACTTCTTTATAGTTTTCAATACATAAATAATATTAGTTATCATACAAAAAAGCTTTATAACAAGTAATCAGATAAAAATTGTATCCCCACCTCCTTTTCAAATCCTAGAAATATAAAAAGTCACATCCGATAATTGGATTTGATAGCAAGATTGTTAGTGTCAGGCACCATCCACAAAAATGGATCGTCCTTGGTTTGTCAGATAATTCATGTCCAAAGCTATTTTGGAAAATTGTTTCGTCCTATGTAATAGCCCACACAATGACCTGAAGATAAAAAAAGCCAACATAATTATGCTGACTTTCACTTATAAATTTCATTTGAGGTTTATCTTCGCAAATCCTAGATTAGCTTTAGTCCACTTACAAAGATCAATACAGCAACAACCGTTCGCAGCGGTCTTGTTGGGACCTTAGCAGAAATGCTGCTACCGATCAATACTCCTGGAATGGAGCCAATAAGTAAATTACCAACTAGCATATAGTTAACATTTCCATAACCAATATGAAGTAATCCTGCAACGGTTACCAAAAGAAACGCATGAGTTATATCAGTACCAACCATCTCTGATGTCTTCATTTGATACAGATAAATCATTGCCACAGCGAATAATGACCCTGAACCTAATGATGTGAGCCCGACAATGAATCCAAAAATGCAGCCAATTAATATCGTTAGCATCTTCTTTTCTTTCAATGGTTTTAATTGCCAACGATTCGGTCTTAATTTTTTCTCCACAAAAGTTCTGATAATGATCGCTAGTGAAACAAATATCAGTACGTATCCGAGGGAATGCCTAATAATCTGTTCTTGATTATGGAAATAAGCTTCAAAATAATGAAGGGAACCAATCGCAACCACCGCACTAGGAATACTTCCTATCGCTAATAACTTAACCATCTGTAAATTGACTGTTTTTTGTCTCCAATGTTGAAAAAGTCCGAAGAATTTCGTAATTGAGTTATATACAAGGTCTGTACCAACAGCAATTGAAGGATTAACTCCTATTAGAATTAATACGGGGGTTAGCAGTGCTGCTCCTCCTACACCAGTTAACCCTACCAAAAAACCTACAAGTAAACCCATCAATGTAATCCCTATACTCATATGCTCACGCCCTATCAATTCCAAGTATTTATATAGGGATTATATACATTTATATGAATCTTGTAAATAACTAAATATTTATTAGATTCTGTGAGTTTGTTACCGGTTATTTCAAAAGCATATTTTATTTCAATAGAAATGATCCCTCCATCTTTGTTGAAAAAAGATTCGGCGTTGGCTGGACCCTTAATTTTGGCAACTCTATCGTTTAGATCATCGTCTTAGTACCATTAGTAACAATCATAGTGTTTCGTTTTTTATAGGGATAAATTTCTTAGTAATATAAAAAGTCACATCCGTTTATTGGAGGTGACTTTTAGCGATTTTGTTTTATCCTATGTAATAGCCCACACAATTTCACTAGTTATGGCTGCTGCGTTCCCGCCCTGACCCGTTTCCTAGTGTCCTTGTTGGACTATAACTCCGCAGGTAGGACTCGAACCTACGACCGATCGGTTAACAGCCGATAGCTCTACCACTGAGCTACTGCGGAACAATTCTAACTTCCTATTTACATGATCATCGGATAATGAATCTAATTCAAGATGTTTGTTTGTTGGTTGGTTTTAGTGGAAATGACGGGAGTTGAACCCGTGTGCAAAGATATTGGCACTTATACTTCTACGAGTGTAGTCAGTAGAATTGATTTCACTTACTTCGTTAGCCTACTGACAAGCGTTGAAGCAGCTAGTCTGGTTAGTCTCTTCCTTCATCCTCAGACGGTGGAATTCGGCGTAGTCCACTTATGATGAGTCCCTTACCCTACCACATGGACGATGGAGGGAGGAACCGCTATCGTCTGTTATTAGGCAGCGAAAGCGAAGTTGTTGTTTTGTTTGCCAGTTATTAGGCTTTATCGTTTTTACGAGGACGATTCCCTCGACTCGCCATATAAGCTCAAACTATCCCTGTCGATACCAAGACATTCCCATAATATAATGGCAGAGAAGAAGGGATTTGAACCCTCGCGCCGGTTACCCGACCTACACCCTTAGCAGGGGCGCCTCTTCAGCCACTTGAGTACTTCTCTGTAATATAAGGTTACGCGTTAGTTCCGTTAAGAACTTACAAGAGAAATATATCATGTCTGCCAAATGGATGATAGCTGTAAAATTTGGTAGTTCAAAAGGCCTAGTTATATCATTAAAACTTTATGGTTAATTTATAATTGATACTGATTGATGATTTCGTGTTAATTTGATTTCCACATTAAAGTACCCATTAATTATAGTTTAATACTATTTCTCGTACAAAGAACAAACGTTCGAGTATAATATAAAATATGACGTAAGTTGGATGTTTACAGTAGAATAGATACGGCAACCCCATAATACATATGAGTCATAAACTTTTCTGCTAAACTCCTTCATGTGTTTTTTATGTAAAAAATGATTAAGAGCTGAAGATCCTTTCTTCAGCTCTTTTGCTGTCATGTCACTACCACACTGAAGGTTAACCATTCTAAATAGATTTCCCAGTTTTTCGGTTTTTTACATATTTTTTATGCCATTAGCCTTCTGGGGCAACTTGTATCTTATCCTTCCTTTTTTCCAGACAACAAAAAAAATCCCCTCCAAGTCTAGAAATCTTTGATGATTCTTTAGACTGAGAAGGGATATTTTTCGCTAGTCATTCACTCTCACCTATTTTCTTTTCAACATTAATGTTCTTATTTTCTATTTTTTGTAAAATCTCCATTGAAATGTACGTAATGATAAATAACAACAATGCGGCGATCTCAAGATTTATATAATACATAATCCCACTGCCTAAAAATGATAATATTGTTTTTGTTTCCGAAGGGTTCGCTAAGAAGAAAAAATTCGTTCCAAGCTTTTGATTCAAGAAAAAAATAGGTACGGCGATAATGTTCACAGTTAAAAAGTTAAATAAAACCCCTTTCCTAGGAATCCTGTAACCTTCAAAATGGATAAAATACAATACGGACAATGGAATAGCTGAATGTTGAAGGAAATATCTTATGAATCGAAAATGAGGAAATTGGTTGACAATACCAGGAGTAATCATACTTAAAATAGGAGGTAGGGTACCGATAAAAAATAACAAATTAAACGCTTTTTGATTGTTTTTCAAGTATAAGAACAGTGCTAAAAAGGTACTAATTGAACAAAGCTGTAATGGAAGATCATCGACTTCCCATTTATTTGTTAATATTAACCACAAATGCTGTGATATCTCACAAACAAGCAAAATACCGAATAGTATCCATTTCATAATTGGTTGGTATGGTTTAAGTTTCTTTTTGTAATAAACTAAAGCGCAACATGTAATAAAGAAGAAAATTAACGTAACAATATGGGGAATAGAAAACAACGTGAAATTCCGCATTTCTGTAACAGAAAACATGATTTCATCACCTCTCACTGTGCATATAAGGCGGAGAGCTAAATCTAATTCTTTTCATATAAGCTGCTTATTGCCGCTACAGCTTTTTAACCTCGGTTTTACTTTATATCCATTTCCTTTATATATATTTTTAATTTCTTGTACTAATTCTCAAAATTCCTCATTACACTGAACGCAGCTAGTATTAAAATGTTGTAAACAATAATTCTCCCACGCAATTCACCTCTTAGGCTAAATACTATTGAATATTCACAGAAAAGGGTGTCCTAAAAACTACACCCTTTTAAAAACTAAACAATTTGTTAATGCGCTACAGGACTCTCTAAAAAATAAAACACTTCACTTATATTTTTAGTGGAGTGTTTTGTCTGTTTTATTTATTAAATGCTTTAAAATTCTTCGTATACTGCAGGATCTTGGTTGTTTATTCTGCCATAAGGGCGAGTTAATCCTGATATGATACTCATTTCTATTTCATCTAAGGAGAAGTCAAAAATAGATATATTTTCAAGCTGCCTTGCAGGAGATGATGATTTAGGAATAGCAATGGCCCCAAGTTGATAGTGCCAACGTAAAACAATTTGTGAAATAGACTTGTTATGATGATCGGCAATCTGTTGAATGGTATCATTTTGTAATACTTCATTTGCTCGAGCTATTGGGCTCCAGGATTCCGTTGTAATGTTATTTTCTTCATGCCATTTTCTTTGTGGTGCTTGATTGAATAATGGGTGTAATTCGATTTGGTTAAGGCTAGGTTTCACACCAGTTTCTTTTTCTAAACGCTCTATATGTTCAGGTAAGAAATTACAGACACCGATCGAACGAATAAGCCCCCATTTTTTAGCATCAATTAATGCTTCCCAAGCTTCCACGTATATGTCCTGTTTCGGATTTGGCCAATGAATGAGATATAAATCATAATAATCTAGATTTGCCCGAAATAACGATTCTTGAATGGTCGCAACCGCCCTGGCATAGGTTTGATAGCGACCTGGCAGTTTCGATGTAATCTTTAATTTTTCTCTTGCAACAGAACTGCGTCTAACAGCCTCACCAACCGTGCCTTCATTTTCATAATTATAAGCAGAATCTATTAGTCTATATCCCATATCAATTGCACTTAAGATCGAATGAACACCATCATTCCCTCTTAGCTTATATGTACCCAAACCGATCACTGGCAAAGTTAGCCCATCATTAAGTGTAATTTCTGGAATTGATTTATCCATCACTAATCACTCCTTTCCATAATAATTAAGCTTAGCATAATTTTGGTAACATTTCATGGAAAGACTTCATCGCCAGCGGTTGTTATTACCCTAAGTATCGATGGTATAGTGCCTTTGCTTCGGAAATATCCTTGGTTCCGTGGACTAACACCCTTCCGTCTTTAAAAATGACTAATCGGTGCGGATCCACTGAATAAGATAATAGATACGGATTTCGCTGTACTGTTCCCCCTTGATTTGCCAATAATTTTTCTAATGCCACTAAGTCACGCAAGGCGGGAAGCGCAGGACGTATCTGAACAGAATCTCTTCCACAGAGGACAGCTGTCTTGGTTTGATTTTCAAAAGCTAAATAGGGGAAGGATCGTTCTTTCCCACAGGTTGGACAATCTTCTTTTTTCAATTTATCTACCTGGATCGTACTATGTTGATTTTTCCACAAGTCAAATGACACGAGTTTGTTCCGCAGCGAATCCGCATCCCCGACCAAAATCTTCAAGGCTTCACTTATTTGATACGCAACGACCATGTTCACAGCTGGACTTATAATTCCAGCTGTGTCACAGGTTAATCCGCCTAGCGGAACGGTTTCAAGTAAACAAGCAAGGCACGGTGTTTTTTCAGGAATAATCGTGTAGGATATTCCATAGCTTCCCACACATGCCCCGTAAATCCAAGGGATGCCCACCTTTTGTGCTACATCATTCATGATCATTCTTGTTTCGAAATTATCGGTTGCATCAATCATCAGATCCACATTTTGAGCCCAGTTAAGTAGCTCGGTGACGGAGGCCTCACCAATGATTGCCTCAATCAGCACCGAAGAGTTAATCGCTGTTAAGCGGTTTTTGGCTGCGATGACTTTGGGAATTCGGTTTTTGGCATCTTCTTCAGCATAGAGCTGCTGTCGCTGTAAATTCGACCATTCGACATAATCACGATCCACAATGGTTAGTTTCCCTACTCCAGCACGGACAAGTGCTTCGGCACTTCCTGAACCGAGTGCTCCCATTCCGATGATGAGTACATGTTTCGTGGAAATTAGCTGCTGCCCGTCTTTCCCAATCGGTGAAAATAGTTCTTGTCGTGAGTAGCGATTCACCCGATACTCATTCCTTCCTTGGGACTGCTGGCTATCGCATATCTCTTTTTCTCGATTCGGCCAGCTTCAAAGCCTAATCGTCCCGCTTCGATAGCTAAACTCATGGCTCGAGCCATTTTGACCGGATCGTTTGCTGCTGAAACAGCCGTATTTAATAAGACCCCATCAGCTCCTAATTCCATCGCCAATGCTGCATCAGCTGGGGAGCCAATACCAGCATCCACAATCACAGGCACGACAGCTTGCTCGATAATAAAGCCTAGGTTAACAGGATTGATGATCCCTTGACCGGATCCAATGGGCGAGGCCCCTGGCATGACCGCATGACAGCCCACTTCTTGGAGCTTTCGAGCTAAAACCACGTCATCAGATGTATAGGGGAGGACAATAAATCCTTCTTTCACTAATTCTTCCGTTGCTTTAAGGGTTTCAATTGGGTCAGGAAGCAAGGTGTGATCACAGCCAATCACTTCCACTTTAATCATATCGCAAAGTCCTGAAGCTTTCGCTAGTTTTGCGATCCGGACCGCCTCTGCGGCTGTTTTTGCTCCAGCAGTATTAGGCAGAAGCTTATATTTTTGAGTGTCGAGCTGTTCTAAAAAATTCGGCTGGCTTGGTTCAAAAATATTCATTCGTCTCACCGCAAACGTGAGGATTTCTGCTTTCGACACTTCCACTGCTGCCTTTTGGATTTCAAAGCTTGGATACTTTCCGGTACCTAGTAACAAACGAGATTGAAAGGATAATGAACCTATTTTTAACATGTCAACCGCCTCCTACAAAATGGACTATTTCGATTCGATCTTTATCTGATATTCTCGTACTTTGGTGCTCTAACCTGGTTAATATTTCACCGTTTACTTCCACAACAACGACCTTATCTTGGATGTCATGATGTTTGAGAACATCTGAAACAGATACGATTTGGTCGGGTAATTGGATCCACTCGCCATTTACTACTACCTTCATGGTATACCTCCTAACTAACCGTTTCTTTGTGCCGTTCTAGGTGAAAAGCAGAGAGTAGTTCCTGATCTAGTAAGCTACCTGACACTAGGTCCGCAACTAGTTCCCCTGTAATCGGGCTTAATAAAATTCCATTTCGAAAATGGCCTGCTGCCACGTACAACCCACGCCAGCTTGGATGTTCGCCCATATAAGGGATTCCATCGCCTGTCTGCGGTCTGACTCCAGCCCATACTCGCTCCCATGCTGCCTCCTTAATCTGTGGAACTAATTGAGTCGCTCTTTCTATCAATGTAGCAATCCCTTCAGGAGTTACCTTGGTATCAAAGGTATTTTCAATCACAGTCGCACCTATATAAATTTCCCCATTTTGTTTGGGTACTAAATAACAACGTTTGTCGGAGAAAATGGTCGAGTTAATGATCGGCTTTTCTGTTCTAATCGAAAAGCATTCTCCTTTAACTGGATACACAGGAATATCGATTCCTGATTCTTGCATTAATTTCGCCGCCCAAGCTCCCGTGGCAACAACCACCTGTTCACAATGGATGACACCGTTGCTGGTGTTTACCCCTTTAACCTGACCGTTTTCATAGACAAAAGACAGAACCTCCGTCTCTTCACATATTTTGGCACCAAAATGTTCCGCGGCTTTTGCAAAGGCTTGTGTTAACTTTGCTGGTTGTACATGACCATCATGAGGGAGATACATCCCTCCTGCTACACTTGGTGAAAGAGATGGTTCCAGCACACGTACTTCCGTTGCATCGAGCCAGGTAATGGTTGGATCCCATTTTTTTTGGAAGGTGACCTGTTTTTTTACCTCGAGCGCTATTTCTTCTGTTTCGGCAATTTTCACCATGCCTTTATTCACATACTCAATATCAATTCCTGTATATTCAAATAACTCACTTGAGAGCGTTGAAAACATCGCTTGACTTTTTAAAGCCAGCTGGAATAAGGGACCGTCTTGTTCCAGCTCTGCTTGTGCTGCCAGCATTCCGGCAGCCGCACTGGACGCTTGGCAAGCCACTCGTCCCTTCTCAATCACGACGACTTTTCTTCCCCTTTTTGCAAGCTGATAGGCAATCGAGGACCCGATAATTCCTCCTCCGATAATGGCCACATCAAATGAATTTTCCACTTTGTTCATCTCCATATAATACATTTAGGTAAGCCTTAACTGCTGCTAATGGATCGGGAGCATCTAAAACTCCTGACATGACTGCGATTCCTTTTGATCCTGCTTGAAGTACCTGCCCCGTATTTTCAGGTGTGATCCCGCCAATCGCAATAACTGGGATGTCTAATTGGGAGAGCCTTGCTAATTCCTCTAGTCCTTTTGGGGTCTTACCCGGTTTTGATTGCGAAGGAAAGACATGGCCATATAGCACGTAATCAGCACCATTTTCTTTTGCTTTTTGTCCTTCCTCGTAGGAGTGGATGGAGTTCCCGAGCAAAAGCTGAGGAAAATTTTCTTTCACAATCGCTGCATCTAAACTATGGAAGGCTAATTGAACTCCTTTAGCCCTTGTAACGCAGGCAACATCGACTCGATCATTAATGATAATCTTTGATAGTGGGATGTTTTCGTTTGTTAACAAGTGGACGGCTTGGAAAAGTTCCTGTGCTGTTTTTTGTTTTTCCCGCAAATGAATCGCTGTTATATATGGATGAATTTCGCTTACAATTTCACGTAAACGTTCGATCGGCATTTTCCCATTGGAGATTATATGTAACTCTTTATCTTTTACACTAGTTGAAATACCCGTCCCCCCTTTTAAGCAGATTCCGAAGATCGAAGGCATAAAGTGAAAAACAAAAAACCACTTTCTTAAGGTAAGAAAGTGGTCGAAAATTCGAAATAAAACATACGTTCTTCAAATATCCCGTTTCCCACTTCCCTACGCTGGTATTACCCAGATCAGGTTCATAGAGTCCCGAAGTAGTACTTCAATCTCAGCCCTTTAAAAAGGCACCTCTAGCGGATTTGCGTCATTTATTTAATTGTCATGTAATGATTTCCCTGCATGGATAATGTTAACACTTCAGGTAGAAATGTCAAATGTTTTTCTTATTTATGGTAGAATAAACCCTATAGATGTTAACCAAATAACAATTATAGTTTACTTTTAAAATCAAAAGGGAGTAAACAAACTGGGGGAGAATAATGTATAAGCTTCGAGGACATCATCTTTTTTGCCTTCTAGGCTATCGGGGAATGGGCTATTCCCAAGAATACGTGGAAAATATGACGGTTTTGCATCAAACCTTGAGAAACAACCCAAAAACGTTGATTCTGCTTGTAAAGGGGCCAGATCAGTTGTGTGAAAAATTCCCTAATTCAGGTGAATACCATTGCCAAGACGACCAGATCTATGAAAGAGATGCCGTTATTTTAGACAAAATGAACCTTAAAATCGGACAAATTCTTAGATGGGAGGATATTGAGTCCCGTATCCTAGAACATGTCATCCCCGCCGATATTCAAGTTGTCTGTGAAACTTGTTCTTGGCGTTCTTACGGGGTTTGCGAGGAAGGTATTCGAGAGATTCATGATGGGAAGGGCTTAAGAAAAATTCAATAAGCTTCATCTATTCAATGCCCACATGCCCACAGGGACGGTTCTTTTGGCCTTTTTTAATCTCTTTCCTTGTCCAAAAAAGCCAGTAGAACCGTCCCCATGGTCCTTCATGGTCCATGTCCTTACACTCCCCGCTTATTTCCCCAAAGAAGTGCATGCAATTGTGGTAATACTTTTACATCATTCAATTGAGGGTCAGCAACCACACAATTGACTAACCACTCATATTTCAACAGTAGTTTTTGAATCAATTCATTATTATTGAAATTCGTAATATCATCGTTCCCAACCTGGAGATAAAAAGGAATATCTGCGTAGCGGCTATGAACCATTTTCGCATACTCTAGATCCGCATCATCGAAGATTACTACTTTTAGACTCACTTGATGTTTAAAATCATTGTCGTTTAAATTTTTAAAAATAGAATCTAATATTTCAAAATTGGTTACCATGTTGGAGCTCGGCGGCTTAGGTGAAATGGTCAGTTCATTGACGTTTAAGAACCAGTCCTGCCATCTGCTTCCTTGTGTTTCAATACCAATTTTGATGTCTTTTTCTTTTAATAAATCGATAAACACATCTAAGTTTTTCAACAGCGCCGGATTTCCCCCTGAGATCGTCACAAACGAGAAATTGTCCCCACCGACTCTTTTTAATTTATCCCAAATTTCTTCAGCGGTCATTTGCTGAATATCCTCTTTGGCACTGCCATCCCATGTAAAGGCAGAATCACACCAGCTGCATGAATAATCACAGCCGGCCGTCCGAACGAACATTGTCTTTTGACCAATGACCATTCCTTCTCCTTGGATGGTTGGGCCAAAAATTTCTAATACAGGAATCTTACTCATTCCTCCATCCACTCCCTTCTCGCTTCTGCGTAGCTTGTTGGAGTTTCAAACAGACGGACAAATTCCACTCTTGCTCCATGATATTGGTCCCTACGATCTTCTGTTGCTAAGGCTTCTTTCATTTTCTCATATATCCAGACAACCATGTTTTCGGCAGTTGTATTCATGGAGGGAAGGGTTTCGTTTAGGTATTGATGATCAAGATAGATTTCGATTTCATTTTTCCAAATTTCTTTAATATCGCCAAAGTCGATCATTAAGCCGCGTTCATCAACAAAACCACTTAATCCAAAAATAACTCTATACGTATGTCCGTGCAAATTCTTGCATTTCCCTTCATAGCAATGCAAGTGGTGTGAAGCATCAAAGGTAAATTCCTTGCTCACTAGTACACGCTTTGAATGATATTTTAATTGATGAGGTTGAATGTCCTCATTTATTTTTTGAAGTTTATCGACGATTCTGAAACCCATCGTTTAAAACCTCCCATTAAGAAAGTCATCAAGCCCTCTTTTTCTTAAGACGCAAGCTGGACACTCTCCACATCCATCAGCAATCACACCATTGTAGCAGGTTAATGTTTTTTCACGAACAAAATCCAATGCGCCTAATTCATCCGCCATGGCCCATGTTTCCGCTTTGTTTATCCACATTAAAGGTGTATGAATGACAAAATTATCGTCCATTGATAGATTCAAGGTAACATTTAGTGATTTGATAAAAATATCACGACAATCTGGGTACCCGCTGAAATCTGTTTCACAAACACCGGTGACTAAATGCTTGGCACCGACCTGACGTGCTAACACACCTGCGAAAGTCAGGAATAACAGGTTACGACCTGGCACAAATGTCGACGGAAGTTCCCCTTCACCGCCATCAGTAACTTCAATATTTGAACGTGTTAACGCATTAGGTGCTAGTTGATTTAGTAATGACATATCTAAAATATGGTGTTTTACGCCAAGTTCATTGGCTATATTTTTGGCACATTCAATTTCTAAACTATGCCTTTGATTGTAATCAAACGTAACTGCTTCTACTTCTTTAAATTGTTTTAATGCCCAATATAAACAAGTGGTGCTGTCTTGTCCACCACTAAACACAACAATTGCCTTTTCATTTTTCAACATGTATATCAAATACTTCCTTTCAAATAGAAAAAAACAGTACCCCAAGATAGAAGTACTGCTTCATCTTAGTTTTTTTAATGTGGGGGGCTAGAACCACTTTCGCAAAATGCGAACTATATAATTTTAAATGACTAAATGATTATAAACCATTTTTTCAATTTTTTCACCTATTTGCCGACATTTTTCGAGTCTAGGCCTTTTCAGAATGATCGGAGTCCTCACTATTATACCTCTCTCGGATTCTTGTTTTCTTTAGTAAGCCTAATCTTATGTTGATTTTTAGATGGAGAGTTTGCTATGAATACGCCAGCTAAAATGAGCAAAGCACCAAAATACCCTTGTCGCCCCATATTTTCATGTAGGAAGATGAATGCAAATATTTTTATGAAACTCTGTGTGGATACGATCTCTCCATTAACAATTGTAGCATTAAGATTTGGAATTGCATTTATATCAAGTTTGCTTGTTTTTGTGTCATAACAGAAAGTCCTAACCTTTCTTGTATTTAACTTAAGATTGGCTATATCGTATCATCTGCATTTACATTAGTAAAACGAATATTTATAATGGACCTATTAGAAATTCTAATGCAAAGGAGCTAGTGAGGTTGAATTCTTATTATGCTTTTATCAAAGCAATAGAAACAGGTAGTTTTACCAAAGCAGCTGAAGAACTTGGCTATACTCAATCAGCCATTAGCCAAATGGTGCATTCATTAGAGGAAGAACTTTCTACCACTCTTATTTTACGCTCTCGAATGGGTATTTCACTGACACCTGATGGCGAGGAATTTTTGCCATATATTAGGAACATTTATAATTCACATAGGGAACTGATAGAAAAGCATAAAGAGATGGAAGGGCTACAAAGTGGACTTATTCGAATTGGCACATTTTCTAGTGTTTCATGTCATTGGCTTCCAGTATTAATGAAAGATTTTAAGGAACAGTACCCAGCTGTTCATTTCGAATTACATCAAGGTGATTATACGGATATCTCGAATTGGATTAAAGAAGGGAGCGTAGATTTTGGCTTTGTTAATCCAAAAGCTGTATCAAATCTAACTACCATTCCCTTGCAAGAAGATGACATGCTTGCTGTATTGCCAACAAATCATCCTTTAGCTTCTCACGACAAAGTCACATTGAAAGAATTAACGGACGGACCTTATATACTTTTAGATGAGGGCGAAATTAGTGAACCATTAACTATTTTTAAACAAAACAACTTTGAACCTAATATTCAATACCGAGTACATGATGATTATGCGATTATGTCCATGATTGAACAGGGACTTGGCATATCTATTTTACCGAAACTAGTCTTAAGTAGATGTGCGTATAATATTGTAACGAAAGCAATCTCTCCATCTGTTATTCGTACAATTAGTCTGGCGTACAAGGACAAAAGGGTATTGCCAATAGCAAGTAGATATTTTATTGATTTTATCATTGAAAGGTATAAGTAATCCTTTATGAAGTTTAATTAAACTAGATATACAATTACCTTGAGATATTAGTCAAGATTGTTCTTCAATACCAAGAGCATCTAGTAAAGATTGCGGATGTAATAATAGATGCCCTTGCTAAAGAAATTGAAGAATATAAGATTCTCCAATCGATCCCTGGAATCAGAGAAAAAATCGCTGCAACAATTAGTCAACCGGCATCTACCAGCAGCGTGGTAGTCACCTGGCAGTGGAGTTCCTCTTGGTAAGAAAGGGTTCAATGGTTACTTCTTTTGCAACTTCTGGTGCTTCTTGCTCATTTTTTGCGTTAATAATTAAATCAAGTGCCACAGTTCCGAGTTTTTCGTAATCATGGTTAATGGAGGTAAGGCTCGGCGTCAATATATCAGCGACAAACGAATCATCATAGCCCACAAAGGCAAATTTCTTGGGGTCGATAGTTTGATGATTGCACGCAACTAAAGCTCCGGAAGCAATCATATCATTCATACAAATAATTGCCGTTGGTAGCTCCTTGTTTTCCAGCAGCATTTTCATCGCCTTTTGTCCGCTTTCTACTGAAAAACCGCTGTATATATGCCATTCAGGACGATAAACCAGACCCTTCTCCATCAGGTGCTGCCTGAACCCCTCTACTTTTATATCAGTGGAAGTGATCCCCTGCTTTCCTCCCAGCATGCCAATGTTTTTGTGGCCCATTTGGACTAAATGCTCGACAATCATCTTCATACCCAACCGCTCATCGGATCTCACTTTATAACAATCGACGCCCGCCATCTCTCCATTGACCATCAAAACAGGAATCTTTTTCATAACCTCCAGCACCTCAGCGGCCTCTTCTGCAACCGTTAATGATTTGTTAATGCGGCCGCCCATCATGATGATCCCTTCGACCTGGCGTTCCGAGAGAACCTTTAGGTAAACTGACTCCATCTCGCTATCATTCAAGGAATTGCATAAGAAAATCGTATATCCCTTTTTTTGAGCGTATTTCTCCAATTCCATGCAGAAGCTTGAAAAGAATGGATTCGTGATGTCTGGCAAAATCAGCCCGATCATCTTTGTTTCTTTTTTTGATAAACTTCTTGCAATACTGTTTGGCTGAAAATTATATTCCTGTATTTTCGCCAGCACCTTCTCTTTTGTTTTTTTGCTGACTGGATAATTGCCATTTAGGACCCGCGATACAGTTGCCGGAGATACATTTGTGGCTTTGGCAATATCATAGATGGTAAACGTTTTTTTGTCCAACTGAAGCCCCCCTTCTTAGAGATATAAACAAAAATATAGAAATCGGTTTTATCTTAAGTATCTTTCTTCCAATTGTAATCTATTTTAATAGAAAAATGGTAGTCGATAGGGTGAACGTGAAGGCGGGGGGAAAAACGGCAATAAAAAGTCATAGTTGTGGACTACAGCATCCTCAACTATGACTAATTGGATTATCTAAATTTAACCATATAGGTTTCAGTCCGGAGCCCATCCTCCGATTTTACTGTGATCACAGCAGCGTCCTCTTCTTCAGAGACCTGATAAGAGGCAAATAAGTCATTGGTTAATGCAGTAACAACAGGAGAATTCGATGCTTTTTCCTTCACATCATAAGTAAATTGGTCAGGTTGGAAATCCTTTAGCGGCTTCCCATCGATTAAGATGCTCTCAAGCGTTGCATCATCGCCAATGCTTGGTTCAGCCTTCGTGACATCTCCTTTTCCAAATACCTCAATTTCCGAAATCGCAATGCATGTATTCGGCATCGCTTTCATCACCACTCGGACCTTCGATGTGGTCACTGGTGCAAAATTCACCGTTAAGTCCTTTTTCGCATTCACATCTAATTGGGTACCGTCAATGGCCTTCCATTCGGTACCATCCCAGTACTCAAGCTGTAGGGATGCTGGTGGTCTCGTTCCACCCCCATCATCATAAAAATGGAAATCGAGTTTAGATATCGTATTTTCACTCCCAAAATCAATTGCTACCCAATCTTCTGACCTCCAGCTGTTTGGATCCCAATTCGTCCAGCGAATGGAAGAGATATCACCATCGTTAACATTTGCGGCTTTATCATACTGTCCTGTAAAGGAAGCGGTTGCCTTTGGAAACTCCTGTCCAGAGCCTGGAAGGTTTAAGGCAATGTTCTGCAATGCCGGTTTGGTGACTTGCACATTGGCAGTTACTTTAACCGGACTATACGGAATCGAGCCTTTTACGGTAAATTTGGCAAACGTTTCATACTTGCTTGGGTCAATCGTTTCCCAATTCACACGTACGTTTCCTTCTGTACCGATTTCAAGTTTAGCAGGAACAAATTCAGGCAGTTCCGGCGCTTTACCTGGAACAGTTTTCACTTTAATCGGTTCCACACCTTCGACCTTGCTAACGGTTACATTGGCGACTGCTGGAATCTCCGTACCTTCTACCGTACCTCTCACTGTAAAAGTGGTTTCCCTGTCATATTGTTCAGGGTCAATCGGCTCCCACTTGACGGCTTTTTGCACTCTTTCCACGTCACCGTAAATCGTGGTAACCTCCTGCGGCATATCTGGTGCGATTTTTTTCTTAGTGACGACTACATTGGCAGGCTCAATTTCCACAATTCCTGCCTTATTGATGATCCAACTTTGATTCTTTCCAGCATTCGATTGCCAGACATCGACAGTTGCATTTTCTTTTGTTGACTCGCCGCCAACTTCAAGAAGCTGACCGTTTGCTGCGTTAATGAATGTGTATTGTTGATTACCGGAGGTAGAAAGCATCCATTTTTGGCTATCAGTATTTTGATCGCTTTGTTCCACTGCTACCCCATTTTCTACACCAATTACTTTACTGCTGTTGGTGTCGACGATTTTATACAATTCTCTTGAGCTGTACCCATCGGACACTTTTTGAATGCTCCACTGCTGGGCCGCTTTATCGCGGTCATAGGTTTTTTGAACAATCTTTCCATCCTGAGTGATATCCAGGACCTTTCCACTATTTAGATTGCTTATTTTGTATTTATCATGATTATTTACGAAACTAGCTTCGTTGTTGACTCCAGAAACACCGGATACCACGAATGTTGTTATCGATTGTGCTGGAACCACCGCTGCTAATTTTTCATCCTTTACCTTGATGTCTTCTTTTTTCTGCAAATTATCGGTGGCCGATGTTACATATGGCGTTGCCGATGCTGTACCATTTATCGTTTCAAATCCAGATAAGTCAAAGTCGACTACTTTTTGTTCCGCAGATGAATTGGTATAAACGACGACAACGGAGTCATCTTTCGTATCAATGGCGGCCAAAGTATTTTGGTTGTTTGTGTTGATAAACTGGTCGCCAGGGCGGATAAATTTACTGTAGTTGCCCACAGCGTAGTATTTTTTATTTTTGTATATTTTAAAATTGCTGAAATCCTTTGCAGCAAAATCAACCTGAATCAGACCCCAGTTGCCATTTTCATGCTCAGGCCTCATGTTTACCTCATCTTCCACTGCTTGCCAAAGCACCCATGCTTCCGGCTCGAGCTGCTGGATATCCGCCTGGATTCTTTCCGATATAGCAAGCCCTGGCTTGATGTCCTCATGATTCTGGCCGCCGACACTTAGGTCAACCTCCGACATCCATAGTTTTTTCCCCGCACCCTTGGCAATATCTCTGGCACCATTTCTTTCTCCCGTTCCGTACGTATGTACATTCAACTGTTCAATATTATTTCGGGTTTCCGTATTGTAGGCATCCCAATTGGATCGGAATTTTGATGGATTGGTTTCGTCCATTGCCGAGACAACGGTATTCATACCTTTTTCGGTTAATTGTGTTTTCACCTCATTAATCATTTTCGCTTGTGATGCCGGTGCCCAGTGTGATCCTTCCTGTCTGCCCTTGGCTCCCCAATAGTTAGTATTGGGTTCATTTACCGGTGAAAGCGTTTTAAATTGAATGCCTGTTTCTTGCTGTAAATGGTCCACAACTCCTGTTAAATAGCTGGCAAAATTCGTGTATTGATCAGGCTTCAGGTTATCCTTATTTGAATCCCAGTTTCCAGATACGTATCCACTTTGAGTCATAAAGTATGGTGCCGAGTTCGAAAAGGCCTCAAACGTATCTGCTCCTCTAGACTTAGCTGCCGTCAGCCACCAGCGTTGATTGGCATCAGCGTTCCAATTCCAATGGTCAGGATTTTTTGGGTCCCACCAATTTGTCGGCTCTGTCCAGCCTTCTGTGTTTCCATTTGGCGGACCAAATTCGGCTGGCCGATTCCAATAACCTGGGACTGCTCCGCCAAGACGCATGTATGGAGTGGTTTCTGGTGAATCACCACCGCCTATATTATAACGAGCAATATTAAAATTAAGTCCATCCTTGCCATAAAGGGCATCAGCTACTTGGTTTTTGATTTCATCCGGCCAGCCGCCCGTAATATTGGCAAACCATACAAGGGCTGTTCCCCAACCATCAAATGGTGCCTGTTGGTAGCTTGGGTCTAATTTCACCGTTTCTGTTACTGTGTTCGATTGAGTTTCTTCGGCGGCAATTGCTACAGGTGCCGCAGGTGCGAGCAAACTTAGGGTAAGGGCCGTGGCCGAACCGCATGTTATAATCTTTTTAGCCATTTGTTTAAAATTAGCTTTTACCATTTTTGCATCCTCCCTTTTACTATTTTTCTAGATTCAAATAGTTAAGTTTTTGATCACCTCCCAAAAGATATTATAGAAACCGGTTTCTATTAAGGGGAAACTGGTCCCTACCACTTATTTTTTGAACTAGTTTTGTGAAAATCAATTGAAACAAGGCTTAATAGAAACCGGTTTCTATTCGGTCTAGATTAAAAGAAATGGAGTCTGTTTATTCTGAATACTTATATAACTTTCTTAAGTATAAATATAAATCATAAATGGATGCTGTCAATATGAAAGGAAATTTTCGGTTCATTGTTCCTATACAAAATAGGACTTTAGTGACTCCGAAGACTTTTGCTTCTCATATAAAAAAGAAACAGAAGAACTCTCCCCTGTTTCTTAAAACGATATTTTTCTTTCTCCAATCTCTTTAAGGCCAGCACGGATAAGCAGGAAGACAACTACCCATGAAGCTAGCATTAGAAAAATCTGTCCGAAGGGAAACATTCCTGTTATAGGAGTGTCCCATAATGCATGCATCAAAACCACTAAGATAAAGACGCGTAAAAACCTAAAGCGGAATAGCATGTTAAGATTAAATGGATGGTCCCCTTGTACTCTACAGAATGCTGCACCAGTCAGTGCTGCCCAGGCAATATGCCCGCCGGGTGCAAAGATCCCTCTCCAAAGGATCGTGTTGTAGAGATTGGTACCATCCCCAGAAAGCAGTGCCCTTAGAGCATATCCAGCTGTTTCAAACGCTGCAAAACCGGCTCCAACTGCAGCACCAATGAGAAGGCCGTTTAGAATATATCTATATTTTCGGTATCGAACAAACGTAATGACCGTTATCGCTTTGGCAAGTTCCTCAGCAATTCCAATCGTAATCGGATTGATATTGTTTTTCAGAATATCGAAAAATACGAGTGCGACTAACATGGAGAGAATCCCACCGATCATCACGACGTATATCACTCGATAAAAGGCAATATTTTGCGGAGCATTCATCTCCCAGAAAAAGATTAACGTTGTAAACGGAACAGCAAAAGCACCAACAATAATGAGTCCGGGTATAAAGTTCACATTTCTAAAATAGCTCACACCTATATAAAATCCTACGAATGCAAGAAGCGAAATGATGAACACCCTAGCAAAAAGCCATGGTTTTGGCCAGGTGTCTTTCACTTCCGAAATTTTTGGTGTCGTAAGCGCAGTTCCTACGATAAACAGCCGGTCCGCTTCCAGTTCACTATGATTACGGAAAACACGCGAAAATATGTTTTGAAATTTTGGTTCAATCGATCGTTGGAATCTTGGAACCATATCAACGTAATGGGCAAACTCATAAAAAAAGCTATTTTCATTCTCTTGTGTGTTATTTTTAAAAAACTTTTCTCCGCAGCTTAAGCAGAACTTCACACCATCTGGATTGGTATAAACACATTGCGGGCATTTCAAAAAACTTCACCCCTCTTGGTTAGCAAAAACATCCTCAAATAGAGGATGCCCAATAATAGGTAAATTATTTGAATACACGTTCTATCCACAAAAATCCGCTGACCTGCCAAGGCAAGTCACCAGTCACCAGTTACCATGCATTTAGAGAATATCCTTTTTCAGCGAGCTTTTAATCAGCTTCATTTCTCCTTTTTTAGGGATGAATTCACTGATGTTTTCATATTTTTCTTCCCTTTTTAAATGGTTTAGGTCCTGGGCCATATATTCCTTAAAGGAGCAGCAAAAGAGTTTACGGGCAACTCTTCCTTTATCACCAATGAGGTTGAACCAATTTTGCCCAACATAAAATGGATTTGTTACTTTTTTATCAATGAGGTCATTAATACGATCCTTTTCTTCCCCTGGATTAAATTTTGTTTTAGAAGAAAGGGCCAAGATAAAATAGTTTTTATACTTATCAAATTCTAGTAATTGAAGATGATACTTCTTCCGCTCCGTTTGATTGAAATCCCTCAGAACTATTTTGATACTTTTTTCAACATCAATTTCAAATTTACTTGCATCTTTCCAGGTCGATAACCGGGAATCAAAAATGGACAGTGTTAGTATATAATAGGCTTCAAAATTTTTGGGATCAAATACTTCATTTCCAACTTGCTTTTCATCTTCCGGTACAACAATATAGTTTTTATAATCAGCAAAGAAATTTTCAATCATATCGTATACCCACTTTCATATCTTGATAAATTGATGAATAATTCGAAATTGTATATAAATATATTCCTTTATTAAAATCAAAAATCCTGCTAATTCTTCTAAAATTCCTCACCTTTCATGGTTTTTAATTATATAGTCCCATAATAGAATGAATAATTTGTCGTGTATTCGAAAATGCAGCCTCAATGATATCGAATTTTGCTTAAGATTTTCGTCATAAAAAAATGGCTCAGTATAGTGAATACTAAGCCATTTTTTATTTTATTGTGTTAAAGACTATACATTATGTATGGAGCTCTCATTCTCAGTTAGAGTAGTTACACTACAAACTAGGCTAACACCTTACATATTTGCGTTTGAAACCAAGTTTCCCTCGATCTATTTCCTTTTGAATATTTTCGGAAGCAAGCAGAATACTGCTTTTTTTCTTGTCCCGCTTGATTTCTACTGGGCCTACTGCCTTTGCAGTTTCAACCGCCTGATCATGGAGCGGCAAATAGGAAATTCCGACTGTGTAGATAAAATTATTCATAGCAGATTTTGTTCGTTCAGGAGAATCGTGAATCATATTTTCCACCTGATCAAGCATACTGGCAATCTTGATGGCGCTAAATTCACTATCCGGTCGATTACCCAAAAGCCAGCAGTAACAGCTCCAGCCTGCCGACATTCTAAGTTCTTCACCACTTGCGATCCATTTATCGGCAACATCTTGGGCAATATCAGTTTCAGCCAACGTTACAGCAACCACATAATCGGAAAGCATATAAAAATACGCCCCATCCATCCAACGCTCAAAATCAGCCTCAGTCATTACCATTGGGTCCGCAATGATGCCGGCAAAATACATGGCATCGTAGTTCCCGGTGGCGTAAAGCTGATCGGCTAAAGGCTGATTTTTCTTAATTTTCTTTGCGAGTGGCTTCATGGCACCTGTAGCCACGCCAAAAACCGGCTCGTGAGCACCATTGCTTATGTAAGTCTTTTTCATTCGTTCCTTGCCAAGCGCTTCGAGTTCCTGCATAACTATTTCGAAATCCATCGTTTTGCACTTCCTTCCTTTTCATCCATAAAAATGAACTATCCTACTTTTTATCCTTTTGATCATGCAATTCAACTACACCCATTTTTATAAATTTTACTACGAATTAAGTGAAGTGAATAGCGTTATTAGTAAATGCAGCTCTATCTTACTATGGTGCAGCATTAGGTTCCAGTCTAAGATCGGATATAATTTTAAACTACAAAAGTGTATTTAACCATTCAACTCAAGCTGGTGCACTTTGTTTCAAAATTTTGGTTAAACATAGATGGTTAGAAAAACAACCGGAGGCAGTTGACAGAAAATCTCTGTCGCAAGGTTAAAAAAATGAGCAAAAACAGCCAGTTAGATAAACTGGCTGTTTCAGATTGTAGACAAAAG
>NZ_JAGGQY010000034.1:0-86123 GCF_018613105.1 Bacillus sp. ISL-77 | reverse complement strand
GAAAAATAAACCGTTGTTGACAACAGACCGGTATTTTAAGATTCAAAATACTTTCCAATTCCTTCACCAACAAAATATGCCAACAAAAGACTATACTGCATACTTTTACAAAGCAGATGGGACGTTTATAACAAGCTTAAATACAAAAGAAGTAAACAAACCAGTTGGCTGGGGTTTGATGGATATTCCAAAAAATGCAGCTTATTTCAACGCCGTATTTAATACGCCTTATGTTCCGAATAATGTGTATATTGAATTTTGGATGCAAGGCGTCTCCAAAAATGTAACTGTTAAAAATTCTGAATTTGCGTTTAATCGCCGCCAAGGTATTACTGTTGGAGGAGCAAAAGATACAGCCATCCTTAATAACAAGATTCATGATATGAAAGGTACGGCCCCACAATCCGGAATTGATGTTGAAGCAGGTTACAATTTAAATAATCAAATAGAAATCAAAGGAAATAAATTTTATAACAATCAAGCTTATGACTTAATTTTATATGATGGTAGGAATGCAATAGTGGAAGACAATTCTTTCTATTCCAAATCTATCGGATTGGCTATATCCGAACCTTTCAAATATGCGAAGGTAAAAAACAATACATTTAAAGATGCAAGAATTTACATATACAATGATGCCATATTTAATTCCAATAAAATGGATGGCGGTATGGCTGCCTTCCTTGGAAACAATATTTTGATAAATGACATGGAATTTAAGGATACGTTAGTCAATTTAGCAAGTTCCACTCCATTCGGCATTGAGGCCTCCAATATTACAATTAAAAACACAAAGAACGAACACACTCAATTTGGTGTTAATCGAAATCCGATTCACTTGAAAAATGTAACTATTACTGGTCAAGCTGCTTTAGATAGTTTTGGAGGAAATGCAGCAGATGGGAGTACTTTTGATCACTTAAAAGTCATTGGATATACACGAATTCAATTGCCAAAGGGAACTTACAATAACTGTGAATTTGAGGCAGCAAAAGGCAAAAACGGTGTGGAAGTAAGCAATACCGGTCATTATGAATTCCATAACTGCAAATTCACATCATTTAGAGGCGGATTTGAAACGAATAAAGTCCACGGGTTACCTGATACAGTTGTTATAAAGAATTCGACGATAAAGGTATTAGGTGATAATAGTCCTGGAGTTTCCGTACAAGCAGGTAAAACTGTGATCCTTGAAAATAACATTATTGAAACAGGTTCATTCCCGTACAAAACAAATGCCATTATTCAAGTGGGAGATTATTGGAAAAGGGATAGCCTTTCTACCGTTTCAAACTTAACCATTAAAGGAAATACAATAAGGTCTAGCGAAAAAGGAGCTGTTGGTGTCTCCACGATTTATGCAGGTAAAAATGCTCTTTCCTATTTGATTGAAAATAATAAGATTTTTCATGGGAAATTGGAATTGAAAACAAATGATATTAAACGTAACAACAAGCTCCAGTAATAACTTAGGCCCTTCTCAGTTGAGAAAAGGGCCTAAGTTATTACTTTTAGAAATTTTTCCTTTATAAATGGTCCTTAAAATTGAAATAAATTGAAATTTAGTAAACTTGTCCAATCAGAAAAAAACTCTAAACAATATTATATTTAATGACCCGACAATATTAAGTAATTTTTTCAATAATTTCTATAAACTCTCCTTAACCATAACAAAACTCGGGTTAAAACGAAAGGAAGTGCGATAAGTTGTATCTTATAGATCTTGTTAAATGGAATATCACA
Organism: Bacillus sp. ISL-77; assembly: GCF_018613105.1. Lineage (NCBI taxonomy): Bacteria > Bacillati > Bacillota > Bacilli > Caryophanales > Bacillaceae > Bacillus > Bacillus sp. ISL-77. The sequence goes on along the minus strand of NZ_JAGGQY010000034.1, from coordinate 84,380 downwards.
CAAGGGATACCTAATAAACCTTATACTAATGCGGATTATTTAATGGCAGATACGAATATTCAAGGAATAAACAATGCTATACAATACGCATTTAGCAATGGTTATGATGGTGTATTATTGCCTAAAGGCCAATATTCATTATGTTATCCTAGAGAAATAAAAATGCTTAGTAATATGACATTCAACTTAAATGGTTCTACTTTAAAAGTAATTTATGATTCTGATCGAAAATCACCATTTGACAATCGGACCACCAGAGATTTTTACAATTTTGTTGGTAACAGTATCTTGTTTGAAAATGTACTGAACGCTCACCTAATAAATGGAACTATCATTGGATGCAGAGACGATCGAAGCTTTTCGAATGTAACAGCGGAAAGAAAAGTTGAAAGCAGCTATGGAGTTGTTTTTCGTAAAAGTACAAGATACTGTACAATAAAAAATTGTATTGTAAGAGATTATATGGGGGATAATATAACCTTTTCCAGTTCTGCAATTAGAGAATTAGCGGAATTTAATATGAATCTTACATTAAATTCCTTAGATTATAACACTGGTCAATTAGTTTCTTCCACAAATTCATTAACAACTGGCTTTATAAATATACCTACTGATGCAGAATTTTCTTCGTTTCTTATAGCAGGAGCTGGGTATTCAAGATTAACTACTCTAATAAATAAAGACGTAGATGTTTTTTTCTATAAAGCAGATAACTCCTTTATCGGTGTTCTCAAAAAGAAAAAAATATATACAAATATATCAATACCACTTAATGCAGCGAAAATGAGAATGGTCTTTTCAGGTGAAACAAATCCGTCTAAAAATTTACAAATCACATTAAAGTTCGGATTAATTCCTCATCACAATGTAGTTGAATATAACGAGCTTTACAATGGGCATAGAGGCGGGATATCGCTTGGAGGAAGCTATAATGTCGTACAACACAATGTAATTAGAGACAATGGAAAAGGGAGCAATAGCTTCTTAGATGGAAAGCCTATCTTTAGCGACCCTACAAGATATGCAATTAATCAAGAAGATTCCTATGGCGATAACTGTGTTATTAGAAATAATCTTATTTACGGCTGTAATCACGGAATATTAGCTGGGTGCTATTCGATCCAAATTGAAAATAACCACATTTATAACGTGGATTCAATTGGTATTAATCTTTATAGCTTGTTATATGCAAATGTTAGAGGAAACATTATTTATAATTGTCCTACAAGTATAGGCATAATGAATTCAAACTTTGGAAATGCCTATGTAAATATTTCTGAGAATAGTATCCAAGGTGGAAATATGTCTTTTAATGTCAACGATTCATATCAATTAAACGTTACTGATAATAATTTTATAGACGTTTCCAATATTAATATGGGCACCAGCAATATAAACAATACCTTTAGAAACAATAGAATCAAATATGCTAATATTTCTGGAGCTCCAGCCCTTATAGCTAACAAAATAGAAAGTTGTATATTTGATTCAACAACAGTAAGAGATTTAACTTTAAAGGTTTATCAGCAAATTGGGTGTACTTTTAACAATTTAAAGATTACTATTCAAACCCTAAATGGTACCACTAAGAGCGAAAAGGTTACGATAGAGAATTGTGAATATACTAACAGTACGTTGATTAACCTAATCTTGGGTACTAAAGACAGGGGAGTATTTATATCTAAGTCAAGGTTTACAGACACTGTGATAAAAGTTGGAAATATAAACACTCCAGGTTTTCCTGCAACTATAGTATTAGAGGAATGTCAACTTACAGCTAGTGCAGTAAATTACCTTTTTGCAACAGATTTAAATCAACCAAGCGGCTTAATTAAATTAGAAAAATGTACAATTGAAATTTCTAATTCTACGTTTTCTCATTTAATTCATCATGACAAAACTACTTTAAAAGCTGTCTTTACTTTATTTTTAAAAGATTGTAAGTTTAAATTCACTGGAACTACTCCACTAAATCTGATTTATTATAATAGCATTAATCCTATGATTAAATTTATTTCTGCAGACAATTTATTTACTAACATCAACTTACCAAATGAAGATCCAAATATTTATGTTGGGTATGATACTGTTAACACATACAAAGCAAACGTAATATTGCAGACGGATGGTGATGGATATTCAACAACTATTAACCATAACTTGAATACATTGGAACCTTATGTTTTATCTGTCTCATCCGCATCTAAAATTGTACAATCAATTATATCTATAATAGATAAGAATACTATTTTTATAACAGATAAAGAAAATACCAATTTAAAGGTAACGGTAAAAAAATTGTAATATAATCTTCCAACTAATTCTCAGCTTAATATCAATAATATGCCTAAAGTAAATAGAAGGGATTTAATAACTAAAAAAAAAACGGCTAAATACTAAAACATTTAGCCGTTTTTATTATTTTAAATACCTTTGGACATTTTTGATTAATTCAAAATTAGCCCACATCTCTTATTTTTTTATTATATTTCACTTTCATCTGTAACAAACTTAAAATACTTCTTAAAATCATCAACAGATACTTAAATTCGTCGGTCTTATTAAAAATTACAATATAAATTATATTAGGGACAATTAAACAAACAAATCCCATTAAAACTAAATTAAATACATTGTTAGGCAGAATAAAATTGCAAATAATTCTTGTAATTAAAAAAGCACCTAATCCAACAATTACATAATAAGTGTAATTTAAGAAATATTTTATTAATGGCATACTAAAAACCTTTTTATAGACAAAATAAGGTGTGGTCCAGAAAGGAACAGCTAGTGCACTTATGAGTGTCCCAAAGAAAACACCAGAAATCCCTATATATTTAACTAAAACAATAGAGAAAACTAGATTAATTACAGCTTGAAACAATGGAGCATATCTATCTTCATGAAAAATTCCTGCTGTTGTTTTTACAGTAGTTATCGAATTTCTCATACCACGCTCAAAAAAACAAATCATTAATATTGCCAGAACGCCATGGCTCATTATAAATTTTGAACCTAACCATAGATTTATAAATGGCTCTAGCAATATTGCCAAAAAAATGGTTGCAAATGAATAAAGCCAAAAATTTAGGAATCTATATACTTTGTATAAACTATAGACCTTATCTCTAGTTTCCTCTGCGACTAAATTTCCAACACTATGATAAATATTATTAAAAACCTGATTGATAAATGTTCTGCAAATTTCTATTAACATATAATAATTTGAGTACAATCCTACAGCTGCCACACTTACAAAAGAAGAAATAATAATGTTATCCGTTCCAAATACAAGATAGCTTCCGATATTTTGTAAGACGATGGCTTTTATATTTTTTATTATATTTTTCTTTGTATTATCATCTATTCTTTCTGATGTTTTATTCTTTAAATAAGGATATTTTTTATTAGCAATTCTTGATATAATAACTGAATTTGAGATAGTAATAATACTGTCAATTACTAGATAGAGAATATAATTTCTCGTGACATATAATATGCTAATCTTTATACAAACAGAAATTATAGAAGAAATAGAATATACTCCAGTTACAATATAATTCTTTTGGCAAACATTTAGAAATGAATTTTTGTGAACATATAAGTATGGTGCAACAGTGTTTAATAAAAAAATAAGATATATCAAATTTATATTTTCAACATTAGAATCTTTTATAAAAAAAGATAAAAAGGGCATTACAGATAACCCTAGTAACAATATAACTAGAGCAATCATCATATATGCTTTTTTATACAATTTCATCAGTACGTTTATTTTATTTTGATCATTTTCAGCAACTGGTTTGTATAAACTATACATTATACTTGAGCCAATTCCAACCTCAGCTAGAGACAACATCGCTAGAATATTAGTAAATAGTCCATTTACACCAAGATATTCAATGCCTAAACTATTAATAAATACTGTCCTTGATACAAAACTTAGTAAGGTAATTATAACTTGATTTCCTAAACCAACAGATATATTTATTAAAGAACTTTTTACTCTCATTGATTCCCTCTCTAGAATGTTTTGCTTGTTAAACATCCAATTTATTAAATTATTAAGTTTTTAATAAGTCTTAATATTTTCGAAAAAAAGTCTATTGTTAAATGTAAATAAAAAAGTTTTATTTAGGCAATTACTTAAATGGCGATATAAACTTGAACAGTTCTAATCATATATATATTAATATAACAAAATTAATTAACGTATATCAATAGCGAACTAGCCATCCAAAATAACTAAGATACCTTCTAATAACTTATTCAATAAATCCTATATCTCTAGTTAATTCCTCAAACATTTTATTTTTTTTATCTTTCGTAATATTCCCATTAATTGTATACCTTTTATCATAAAATTTAGCACAATATTTATACTCTTTATTTTTTTCTGAAAAAAACCTGAATACTCGAAATAATTTTTGCAGGATTACCTGCTACAATACTTCCTTCTGGAACAGATTCTGTAACAATACTCCCCGCAGCAACAATTGAATTTTTTCCAACAGTTACTCCAGGCATAATCATTGCTCTTGCACCTATAAAAGCATTATCTTCTATATATAATACTTCCAATTTTTGTGTAATTATTTATTACCTTTGTACTAGCATCATGTGCTAACAAATAGACATAAGGTGATAGTGTAACATTATTTCCTATTTTTATCAACCAACAATGTGAATAGTCAAACACCACAACCGTTTGTATAGAACAATTTTTTCCTATTTCCATCCCAAGCTTTATATAATCCTCTAACCAAATTTCTTCTAGAATAAATTTTCTAATTCTTGACCTAATATAATTAACTACTTTTATTAACATAATTTTTTTTCAACCTTTGATTCTCATACAAATTTATCAATCTAATACAAAATCCTTGTGTAAAAGGTAAAATATTGAATAGTGTAGAGTACACCCCAATATCTTTAGTATCCCCCTGGGAAAAATCTACTTCACCATTTCTTCTAGTTACTTTCATTAAATAATTTAGAGCCTTGTTTGTACCTTCTTGACAATCTTTTGAAATGCTGTTTATTACTGATGCATTTATCATAAACCACCCTAATGTTGCTGTCGTAGAAGAGTCTGCTCTGCATTCACTTCTACCAACTTGCCAGTTCCAACTTCCATTATCCTGTTGAAAGTGCATTATAGATTTCGCAAATTTCACTACACTTTCTTCTAATGATGCTTTATATTTATGAGAGTGTGGTAATTCATTCCATGCATCAATAAGTCCTATTGCAAACCATCCTAGTCCTCTTCCCCAGCCATATAATCCCTGTGGTAAAGTATTTTCGATTTTATATGCATGACTTGGAATCCAATGAATATCTAACATCCCGTATTTTTCATACTCCTTTATTTGCTTCACTGCCAAATCAATACATTCTTTTTTATCAAATTTAAACCCGTATGCAATTAAGAAAGGACAAATAAATCCAATTGTGTCTACGTATCTGTAACTTTCCATAGATTTTCTATATTTTACTGTACCGTCATCTCCAATATGATCTCTAATTATTTCCCAAATAAAGTCGAGCGCCTTTTGATACTTAACATTATCAATAATTTCTATCTTCATAATTGCATACGCCAATATTGCTGCATCAATATTTTTGGGCTTATGTAACCAATTTCCGGTATTATCAAATTTTGAATTTAAGAAATTTAATAGTCCCATTTTAACCGCATTATCCTCTTTGTACTTTAAATATTCTGTAATCCCTAATATAAGTGATGCTTCTTGCCAATGTTGTATGGCGCTTTTGCTGTAATTTCCTTTTAATATATCCAATAGAATTAATCTTGTATTATCGGTTACCTTAATTTTAGGAGTCTTTATTAACCATTTTACTCCCTTTTCTGTTATGAATTTATTCCATAATTGCTTATCTTCAAATCTTCCTAATTTAATCCTTTTTAACCAGTCTTTAAAAACGGGTGTTATATCAAAAAATAATATTAATGCTGCAAAACTAAGCAATCCAATACAAACAATTTTAGTTATCACATTGTTCACCTTTCATAATTACTTATTTATTATTTCATATAATTTTGTAATCTCAGATTCAGTACCTAAACTCTCATTTTCTAAATTACTTTTTAGTCTTTCCTTTAATTCATCATCGTTTATTATTGTTTTAATCCCCTCATAAATTGATTGGGAATCTATATCAACAATTATTCCATTTACCATATTTGTTATTTGATCTTTTGCTGTGTTAAAATTTGTAACCACTATGGGCTTTTGCAGAATTTTTGCTTCATCTATAGCAATAGATTTTCCTTCAAAGCGAGATGATTGAACAAAGATGTCAGCTTCCCTCACGTAAGGGTAGGGATTCTCTTGCATCCCAATTAAGATAAAATTTTTCTTTAACCCTTTATTTTTTATTAATTGTTCTAATTTTTCTCTCTCTTCTCCTTCACCGATAATAAACCATTTAATGTCATAGCCATTTTTAATCAACAATTCACAAGCCCCAATTGCTAAATCGTACCCTTTTGCATAATGAAGCCTTCCTACAGAAATTATTGTAATGGTATTTGACTGTATTTTATTTACACTTTCTAAAGCTAATTTTTTTATAACTCTAGGAGCCACGATATTATGCATAACCTGTATTTTAGAGGATAGATTTAGAAATTTTCGTTTTAGAATATTAGCACTTTCTTCTGATACTGTTACTATTTTACTTAGCTTTTCAAAATAGTATTTATCTATTTTGGGATCCATTCCTAACATGTCGTAATCGGAATGAATGAACCCAATTTTCTTTTCTGCATCCACCTTATCAACACAGAAATAAATCGGATTCTTTTCCAGAAATCCGATAGCAATATCATACCTTTTATCCATTGTGTTTAATGATTTTGATATATATTTCCAAACTCTTTGTTCACATCTCGCCTTGTTTTTTTCATTTTTAAAAATATATCCTGCTAATATCCTTGAAATAGCGATATCGAGTCTTCCCTTTGTAACATTATCAATAATTGCAGTCTTTATCGGCATATCAAAATACTTATAACCAAATGGTTCCTCAAGTAGATTTACTTGTTTAGGTACCTTATTTAAAAATAAACCCTCTTGTTTAAATAACAGCAAATCCACTTCATATTGTGAATAATCAATTGTTTCTAACAATGAAATAAGTGATTTTTCGGCTCCACCACAAATTAGTTTATTCATGACAAATAAGATTGTTTTTTTCATATATCTCACCCACTAAAGATCCCATATAACTTGTTAATTTCTCCCTCAGTACCTAATTTCAGTTGGGACAGATTATTGATTAATTTCTTCCTTAAGACTTCGTCTTGTATTAAATTCTCAATATGCTCTGCGACAGAATTTGAATTCATTTCAGCAACTAATCCATCCATTCCATTTGTAATCTGGTCTTTGGCAGTACTATAGTTTGTAACAATAATCGGTTTATTCAATATCTTTGCCTCATCAATCGCAATGGATTTCCCTTCAAACTTGGATGTTTGTGCGTAAATATCAGCTTGTTTTATATAGGGATATGGATTAGCCTTTAAACCCAATAATTTAAAATGGTCTTCTAATTTATTTAGTTTAATAAGTGATTCGAGTTTTTTCCGTTCTTCTCCTTCTCCTACAATATTCCACTTAATATTGTATCCTTTATCTACCAATTTCTTACAAGCTTCAATCGCTAATTCAAACCCTTTTTGAAAATGCAGCCTGCCAATTGATAGAATAATAATTTCATTATTTTTTCTTTTATATACATCCTGACTCTCTTGAGCTGCCATTTTATAAATCATTGTAGGAGATACTATATTATAGACAATCTCCACTTTATTTTTTTCACTTGGAAATCTGTTTTTAAAAATGTTTTCACATTCCTCAGACACTGTAACTATTTTGTTTAGCTTCTGGAAATATCCAATATCAAACTTAGGGTCCATGCCCAATTTATCGTAATCAATATGAACCCATCCTATTTTCTTTGCAGCATTCACTTTATCAACACAAAAATACGTTGAGGTTTTTTCTAGAAAACCAATCGCCACGTCATAATTTTTCTCCAGCCTTGCAAAGGATTTGGCCAGATGTCTCCATGTATACTGCTCTCTAGTGGAGACATTTTTTGTATATTTATTTTTTAATGTAAAAATAACTCTGTTATAAGCAAGTGATAATTTTCCTTTCATTAATAGTTCCTTTACAGCTTTTGTTATATTCTTTGAAAATAATTGATAGGTTTCAGGTAGGGGCAAAACTCTAACCTCTGTTGGAATGAAATCCATAAATAGGCCATCATGATTAAACATAAATAGATCTACATCATATTGACTAAAATCAATCTGTGATAGTAAATTGACTAAGCTCTTTTCTCCACCGCCAGCTGATAAGCTTGGAATCACAAATAGCAAATTTTTTTTCTTCATAATATACCTCATTTACTTTACAAGATCTTTTAAATAATCTACTGCCTTATAAGACATTTTCTTTATTTTTGGTATAGATTTTTGCAGCTGTTGTTTAATTAATTCCTCATCCCGTACCATTTGGTCAAAGCTATTTTTCAGCTTGTTGCTATTAGAAATTTCTTCAATTCCCAACACCAATTTTTCCTCACCAAATAGGTCTTTTGATATTCCTTTTGATTTTATGCTATAACCTAAAACAATTGTTGGGACACAATTTGAGTAAGCAGCAATTGTTGCATGAGTCCTTGCACCAATAAAAAATCTCATCCTACCAATATAGCCTTTGTATTGAATGGCATTTAAATTATCCGGTAAGATGAGGACTCTTCCTGTGTGTTTATATTCTTCATAATATTTATTTAGGATTTCAAAATCGTTATTTCCGTGGTCTATAACATGAGGGGTAAGGGCAATGGTCATATCTGTACTTGCTAATATATGATTAATAAGTTCTCTTACAGCCTCTTGGGATTTCTTGTTTCTTTTCCATACAAGTGGACTAAAATTTAATCCAACAGTATTTCCTTCTTGCCATCCTATAGGTAATTCTAACTCTTCCTTCTCCATCGTAAAGGCTGGATCGGCAACTAATCTGATATTATTTAGACCTCTACTTTTCAGTAAGTTATAAGTAAGTGTTTCCCGAGCTAAAATTAAATCAAATAATTTTAGGTCTTCGATTTTTCTTTCTGACAAGTCTTCCTCTCCAATCGAACAACCCCACAAAACAAGCTTTTTCCCCTGTGCTTTAACTTTTTTATCAATCTCATACAACCATGGCTGCTCTCCATAACAATAATTATCACCACCAATGGACAGACAAATCTCTGCATCCTTGATACGTTTAATAATGTTTTTGTGAATTTTACTAAATGCATACGATTCATCATTTAAACATTTCACATTTAAAGAAGAAATTAACCAATCATAAGAATACTTTTTTATTTGTGAATCAGAGCCGTCAAAAATCTTATCTAGTTTAGGGATCATTTTATCTGTTTCAGGCCTGCTAGAAACTAAGTATACTTGAGCTTTGTTCACTTTTTCTTTTATGATATTAGTAGATGAGCGAACAATCGCTTCACATCCTCTATTTAAACTGCCCCCATGAGCAAACATCATAACTTTCATCCTAATTCTCCTCCAATTCATCTATTCCGCAATCGACTGTATGCTGTTGCACAGTATAGTCCCAGCATTGACCTTCTGTCGATTAAACTAATCACTAATTTTTCATACCTTCCAAATTTAGGTGACATTTCCATTTTATATTCAGGCAGTGCTTCTCTAACAAACTGATTGTTAATCATATTTTTTATGTATTGATATCTTTTAACAAAGCTCAATTCTTTGGTTGGTTTAAAATAAATATAAAGATAGGCCATAACGCAATCCATTAATTTTATAGATTGCAGTTTCTTAATTGTTTGTAAATCCATATTTGTAACAAATTCTTCTGGCAACATTCTATTGTAAACATCTAAAGCTTGGCTGAAGTAATCTTTTTTAGCTATATTTCTTGTTGCGCTTCCCACAACTTCTCTATAATGATACCCGGCATAATCTATAAATCTTACTGCCTTCGCAAAACTGAAACACTGCATATTAAATAGTCCATCTTCGCCTAACGCTACATTCTGTGGAAAGAAGGCATTCGCATGTGTTATTAGATTTCTTTTATAAATCTTTGTGCAAACTGTATTCAAATCATCTTTTTTAAAAAAATAAGGTATCAGAGTTTGTTGAACATATTCAGCATTCAAATTAATATTTTTTGGAAAATGATAATTGCTAGTGACATGATGTCCTTCCATCTTACTTTGAAAATTAGATATAACTATGTCGCAATTCCCTTGTATCGCCAAATCATACAATACTTTATACATTTCCTTTTCAACAAAATCGTCAGCATCTACAAAACCAATATAATCTCCGACAGCTGCATTAAGCCCCGCATTTCTCGCAGCACTTACCCCTTGATTTTCTTGATTAAATAACTTAATCCGATGATCTGTTTTTTTATATTCGTTGATAATAGCTACACTGTTATCAGAAGAACCATCGTTTATAAATATAAACTCACATACCTCTAGTGTCTGGTTTATGAGTGATTCGATACAATGAGCAATATATTTCTCTGCATTATAAACTGGTACGATAATACTTACATTAATACCCATTACCAAATCACTCCTTTCTTAACCTACAATTTTGTAAAGCTTTTCTAATTCATAATTATTGCTATAATCTATTTCTATAATATTACGAATGAATGAGTTTCTTAGCTCTTCGCTTTGGTGAAACCCTTCAATTCCATTTACTATTCCATCTACACTCAAATCACAAATAATTCCCTCTACACCATTTTCTATTTGGCTGCTTGCCGTTGGATAGCTGGTAATAAGAATGGGTTTTCCTAGTATCTTAGCTTCTGAAACGGTAACCGCCTTTCCTTCATACCTGGATGGCTGCACATATAAATCACAATCTTTTATATATGGATATGGATTTGTCTGTTTTCCTAAAAGTATAAAGCTATCTTCTAAGTTGTTTTTTGTAATTAATTCTTTCAAATCTGTTTCGAAGCCTCCATACCCAATCACATACCATTTAATATTAGTTAGACCTTTATCATGTAACACTCTCAGGGCACTAATTGCTAAATCAAAACCCTTTACATAGGATAATCTGCCGACAGAAACAATGTTAAAGGTTTGATTGCAATTATTAAAAATTTTTATCTCCTCTGCCATTTTCTTGATAAAGGTTGGTGAAGTTAAATTTTCAATAACTTTCACTTTTTCTTTTAAAGAAGGATAGGTTGCTAGGAAAGATGTGGCACATGCATCAGAAACAGATGCAATAGCGTCGAATTTATTCCATACATTTAGGTCCAATCTATTATCAATTTCTAATTTACTGTAGTCCGTATGAATCCATGCAATCTTTTTTTGGGCGTTAACTTTGTTGGCTATAATGTCATGCGGCCATGCATAACTTATCGCCACATCGTATTCTTTTTCTATTCTTGGTATAAAATAAGTAGAATATTTAAGTGAAAGTTGCATTTGAATATAGCCTGCGCCTTCTGTTAATTTCCAAGTCTTCGATTTTATTTCCGCAATATATTTAGCTATTATTCTCATAAGGGCTAAAGAGTAATGTCCCTCTTTCAAACATTGGATAACAGGTTTTCGGAAAACGGTAAATTTTTCAACTTCAGGTAAAATGTTCACACTTTTCGGTATTAATTTCATAAAGTCACCAACATGATGGAAGATTAATAAATCTACATTGTATTTCTCATAATCGAAACTTTCTAACATGTTAATTAGGCTTCTTTCAATTCCACCGATTTCCATATTATAAACTGAAATTAAAATATTTTTTTTCATATCTTCCTCACATTAAGCTTTCATATTTTCTAAGTTATTAATTTTAACTACTTTATTTGTTCGATTTAATGAAAAAGAACCGTTCTCTCTTTTGTTAAAAAATAATGTGTTTGCCGATACAGTTCCTTTTACAACACTCCCAGCTCCAATTACTACATTATCGCCTATATGTGTGTCTCTTAAGATAACTACATTGGAACCGATCCATACATTGTCACCAATGGAAACCTCTCCTCTTAACAGATGGTCACCACCACTTTTTTTATAATTATGGTCATGGTCATTAATACATACATTCGGGGCAATTTTTGTATTTTTTCCAATCGATATTCGTTTGACACAGTTTATATTACAATTATCATTAATGAATACATTCTCACCAATATTTAGCTCTCCATTAAAATCAATTCGGATGCTTGCGTTTTTTCTAATAAACGCAAATTTTCCGATATTTATGATAGAACTTTTATTAAAAATTTCTATTCTACTGTTTGCTTGTAATGAGAAAATGGATGATTTTATATTTCTGAAATAAATTAACTTATAAAAAAATCCCCTTAATACTCCTATTAAATGGGATAAATACATAATAAATGTTAAATAAATTCCTCGTTTTCTACATTCAGAAACAAGAACAGTAAAGATCTTCTTAAGTACCATGGGGAATTCTCCTTAAGGAATAAATTTCAGCGATTAATTCTCCTTAACCTTGCAATATTATTTCCGCCTATTATTTTAGACAGATATAATTTTATTTGACCTTTTATTTTTGCCCTCAGTGGCAGCCAGCTTTTATAAAAGTGGTGCATCGCATAAGTATTATCCGAGATAAAATTCCGGCAATTAATATAATCATATGGAGAAAAATAGGTTTGAGGATAAAAGACACCAAGTCCTTTAATCTCTTGATATTGACCATTTGGTTCCAAACCAACACTTTTTAAAATTTTTGTAATAACTGCTACATTGGTTAAATCATTATGGGTACCATTTTCTAGTATATATTTTTTATTTTTATATGATTCCAAAAATAACCTTATCAAGTTATTTCCTTTTGCAGCCCCAATTGTGCTAGTAGCAATAAAATTCTCTTGTTCAAACCCCCAAAATGAATCATGATGCAATAGATTGTCAAATGGTTTAAAAACCTCGACATCAGTATCTAAGTAAATTCCCCCAAAGTTATATAAAACAAATACTCTTACATAATCACTGACGAAAGCAAACTTTCCAGCTTCATATGCCTCTTTCACATAGGTATTTAAATTTATATCAAAGTTGGTTTCATTCCATTCTAAAATTTGATAATCTATTAAATTATTTTTCCAGCTTTCAATACATTTTCTGACTAATTCCGGTTTTTCTTTTCCTCCAAACCAACAGTAATGAATGATTTTAGGTATTTTATACATATAGTTACCTCAATTTTTGTTTTAGAAACTTTATTTTTTTGTTTCCAAATTTTGATTCTGCCACTTGATAAACTCTATCAAGGTTTTATATTCTTGTTTTTCAATTCCTGATTTTTTTAATTCATTTATAATTTCAATCCATTCTTTATCTTGTTGCTGGTGATATTCGTCAGTTGCTTCTGTTTTAAGTAGTACCTGCAGATCAATATTTAAAACATGCGCAATTTTTTTAATAACCTGGATTGAGGGATTTTGGTTTAGATTTCGCTCAATATTACTAAGGTAGGACTTTGAGATGCTGGCACGTTCTGCTAACTCTGATAATGTAAGACCTTTTTTCATTCGGATTTCATATATATTTCTTCCTATCATTGGCAACTACCCCGTTTTATCTTCTAAGATTTTCTTCTGTATTTATACGTATATTCATTCTAATTTACTTTAGCCAACATATTCTTAATAGAATTAATAATTCTAATTTGGTCTTCTTCAGTCATATTTGATCCAGACGGTAGACATAGTCCATTATAAAAAAGACATTCAGAGATATTCTCATTCTCACTGTGTTGAAAATATTTAACACCTTTGAAAACCGGTTGGAGATGAAGTGGCTTCCATACTGGGCGCGCTTCAATATTCTCTTCTGCAAGGTTTCTTATCAAGTCTCCAACTGAAACTCCTGCTTCTTCCTCGTTTACTGTAATAGCTGTCAGCCAACGATTAGAGAAAGTATTCTCTAATTCAGGCATGAATTGAATACCAGGAAGATGGGCTAATTCATGATAATATTGATTATAAACATTTCTTCTTGCTTCCACTCGTTCAGGTAATACCTCTAATTGAGCTCTTCCTACACCTGCTAAAATGTTACTCATTCGATAATTAAATCCGATATAACTATGCTGGTAATGTGGTGCAGGGTCTCGAGCTTGAGTTGCCAGAAAACGAGCTTTTTTTAATGCTGCTATGTCGTTTGAAACTAACATGCCACCACCTGAAGTAGTAATAATTTTGTTGCCATTAAAAGAATAGATTCCAAATTTCCCAAATGTTCCACTTGCCTTACCTTTATATGTCGAACCAAGGGACTCTGCTGCATCTTCAATGATAGGAACATCGTAATGATTACATATAGAAACAATTTCATCCATTTTTGCACTTTGCCCATATAAGTTCACAACAATGACTGCTTTTGGGAGTTTTCCTTCATATGAAGCATCTATAAATGCCTTTTCTAAAGCAAAAGGAGACATATTCCATGTTTCTGGTTCCGAGTCAATAAAAACTGCTTCTGCACCTTGATAAATAATTGGGTTAGCACTAGCAACAAACGTTAAGCTTGAACAAAATACTTTGTCACCTTTTTGTACGTCCAATAAAGAAAGAGCCAAATGAATGGCTGCAGTTCCTGAACTAACGGCAACAGCTTCATTGGCTCCTACATATTCTGCTATTTCTTTTTCAAAGGCATCAACATTTGGTCCAAGTGGCGCAATCCAGTTAGTATCAAATGCTTCCTTTATATACTTAAACTCATTCCCACTCATATGGGGTGATGAAAGGTAAATTCTCTTTTTAAGTGTTGTATTTAACAATTAGTTCACCTCCGAACTCATTTGATTAACTTTTTTAACCCTTGCAGGTATACCAACAGCTGTAGAATAAGATGGAATATCCGTAATAACTGTTGCACCTGCACCGATAATACTCCAATTTCCAATCTTAATATTTGGGATAATCGTTGATCCGGCACCAACATGTACCCCTTCAGCTATATGGACATTTCCAGTTAAGATGACACCTGGAGAAATGTGTGCAAAATCTCCAACAATACTATCGTGCTCGATAATGGAACTTGTATTTATAATAGTATGATTGCCAATTATAGTATCGGAGTTAAGTACTGAGTTAGGCATGATAACGGTCCCATGACCTATCTTTGCACTAGGACTGATTACAGCAGAACGGTGAATCAAGGTAGGAAAATATTCATCGGAAATATTTAGTCTCTGAGCAATGGATTGGCGAATCTTATTATCTCCGATCGCTATAACGAACTTAACATCAATAAAGTAATCAACTAATCTTTTAGCTGATGAAATAGGACCACAATAAGTATTGTCTATAAGACTTACATTGTCGTATTTGTCATCTAAGAATCCCACTATTTCATTTCCTTGATTAGATAAAATTGTATCGGATACCACATTACTGTGACCTCCACGGCCAACCACTACAATTTTCATCCATGTCCCCTTCCTATTGTCGAATTTGATCCTTTAAAACTTTCCATCGTGACTTGGCCTGGTTGGTTTATTCCTTCGGAAACCGCTACCTTATAGACTGTTAAAAATAAGATTTTCATATCAAGTAGGAAGGATCGATTATTTACATACCAGACATCTAATTCAAATTTTTCTTCCCAAGTTATTGCATTGCGTCCATTTATTTGTGCCCATCCGGTAATACCAGGTTTTACTTGATGACGCTTAGATTGTTCCTTTGTATATAGAGGAAGATACTCCATTAATAAAGGTCTGGGACCTACTAAACTTATGTCACCTTTTATTACATTCAATAGTTGTGGATATTCATCCAAACTATATTTTCTAAGGAATTTCCCAAATGAAGTAATCCTTAGATAATCTGGAAGTACTTTGCCATTACTATCTCTTTGATCTGTCATTGTACGAAGTTTGTAAAGGTAAAAGGGCTTTGCATTCAATCCGGGACGCAGCTGTTTAAATATGATTGGAGATCCTAGCTTTAATTTAACCAAGAATGCAAATATCAAGAATACTGGGAAAAGACAAATAAATATAACCAATGAAACTATTAAATCAAATGATCGCTTCATAACTAGCCATCCCCTGCTATTTTTCTCTAATTAATCATTTATCTTTTTTCTGACACTACTTGCTGTTTTATTTCTTCGATTAATTCTATAAGATTAATATTTTCGGATGTTTGACCCTTTAAGTAGATATTTAATAGTAATTCCTGAAATTTCTGCTGTGTTAACGTTACCGATATTTTCACTGTTCAAACCTCACTTAAAGAGATAAAAATCCTTTTAAATAATAAAGGCCCCTATAAATTTATATAATTACTTTTATAAATGATATTAAGTGATAATACATTCTCATAATAAAAGTAAATTAAGTAACAACCTAAAAGCCCATAATAAATTAATTTCCTATCCCTTTTAGAAAATAATTTAATAATCCATGAGATTAATATAAGGTTATAAAGGCCAAAGTATATATTAAATCTTGCAAATATCCAGTTTTGTGAAGAAATGACCATAAATACTATTCCTAGCGTAGTTAAATTAACAATATAATCACTTTTAGGCCATAATTCTCTTAGTCTCTCTTTTCCAAAATAGGCAATAATCAATGGGGCACCAGTTACAGCTACTCGTATTGAACTTGCTCCACCTTCGGAAAAATTACTATAGTGACCGTACTGGGTATCTGCAAGTGCACTAAATAACAGTGTTGAGAACTGATTAAACCCCGCTGCAAGTAAGACAGCTAAACCTAAAAGGGTAAAAGTTACCTTTGTCCATGCCTCCCTTCTTACAATGAAATAAATTGGAATAAAAATTAATGCTGTTTGGTGTATTGTTGATCCTAATAAAACTACAATCATAAACATCTTCCAATTACCATTTACGATAAATCTTGTAGCCGCAAAAACAATGGCTGCAGCTAAGAATTGTCTAATTCCATTCATTGAAACTGTATACATCCCAGCTGCTATATAAGCAAATAAACTTAATTCAATCATTCTAGAGTATTTAAATAATACTTGTACTATCAATACATTTGTAAATAATGCTACAGTAAAAATTAATAATTGAGGATCATGAGAAATTTTTTGTAAAAGTGCTTGCAAAATATTAAATCCAAAATCACCTTTGTAATTTATATTTTGTAGAGTGTAATCATTAATTTTGTAACTATACATATAAAAAAATGTGTCACCAATATTATTTCTAAGACCTGAAACGAGGACCAAAGAAATAATTGAGATAAAGATAAGTAGTTTATTTGGCTTAATATATGGAACATTAATGGCTAAAGGGCTGGAAAAATATCTTGCAAAAAAAGAAGAAAAATATACGACAATAAGATTAATCCATAAGATCTCCATAGGCTTAATCCTTTCGTTAATAATAATTCATAACTCACTACTTTTTAGAACCGTGGTTTTTCCAGTTTTTAATATATAAAAATATAAAGCAACTCCAAATGGTGACGCGAGAAGTGTGGTAAATTTATTCGGTGACTCAAACAAATATTTTGCATTTCTTAACATCAAATTACTTGATACGTAATGGATGGATTCTCTAAATCTTTCCCTGAATGAAGGAGCATACCTCATTGCTACCATTCTAAAAAAGGAAAAACTTTTTGGATTTTTTTTATACTGATTGATAATATTCATACTTGATCCATCTGGTAAATACTCTACAAAACAAAGGATTTCATTCAAAATAAGCAATGGATATTCTTGATCAATAAGAATGTATTTATAGCTTAACGGACAATATTTCTCACCTGGAAAGATAGGGTATGGCGGTGACTTTCGAGTTAATTCAGACCGGTAGACTAGCTTTTTATCACCCTTTACTTGCTGCTTAGCATATAAATTTGATAAAGTTGATTTGTTTAAATTCTCCGGCATTTTTGTGCCAATTACTCTTCCATCAGGACTGGCATCTAGGCCAACTATTCCTGCAAATCTACCACTTCCAAAATTCTTCCAAAATTCAGTAATTTTTTCAACTGCATCATCAGGCATATAATCATCGGAGTCAATACATACATTAAGTTCTGTATCAATGAGTTCATATGCTGTATTATGTGCACCATGCATACCAAGATTTTCTTGATAGTGGTAACGGATTGGAACTGTATTCTCTGTAATCCATCTTTTAACTAATTCTTTCGTATTGTCTGTAGAACCGTCATCAATAATCAACCATATAAAATCTTTACTTGTTTGCCTTTGTAGACTTTCATAACATAAATGAAGAGTATATGCTCGATTATAGGTAGGAGTAAAGACTGTAAGTATCGGTGTCATTTGATTCACCTCCAAATATCTCAAATTATCTTGCTTCAAATGAATAATAATCCGTATAATAATTTGATAGCCATTTAGCCATCGTTATAGAATCATAACCACTTTCCTTCAACTTTTCTGAAGTATCAGCATGTTCGTATGTAGAGTTTAGAATTTGTTTTGTCCAATATTCCGGGGACTTATCTAGACTGATGTATTCTACTCTTCCTGTAACATCACTTTCAAAAGTAATTGCATCTGATACAACACATTTTAGGCCTGCAGCCTGTGCTTCAACTAAGACTACTGGTAAACCTTCAAATAGAGAAGGAAAAAGAAATAAATCCATTGCTTGCATTAATTTTGAAATATCGCTTCTAACTCCTAACAATTTAACACGGGAGGATAAACCTAGGTTCACAATCTTCTTTTCAATTGATGGTCGTAAATGCCCATCCCCAACCAAAAGCAATATAACATCCTGGCGTTGTTGAAGAATAGCTTTAAAAATTTCTATAAGAAATTCGTGGTTTTTTTGTTTATTGAATCTTCCAATATGACCAATTACCAATTCATTTCCAATACCAAGTTCTTTTCTAATATTGTTTCTGGTCGTTTCGTTAAATTTAAACTCACTGACATTTACTGCATTGTTAAGAACCTTCATTTTTTTTGAAGTCGCAATATTATTGCCAAAGAGCCATTGCCCTGCCTTTTTCGAACAAGCAAAGTAATTGGTTGGGTTATTCTTCATAGTGAACCTAGCATATAAACGGAATGGGAGTTTTACATCAATTCCCAAATCACTTAAATGCGAATGGGCGATTCGACAAGGAATTCCTACCTTCTTAGCTGCTCTTAAAACAAAGCAGCTATTTTCGTTAATATGAGAATGAACCACTTTATATTCCATATGTTCTTTGAAGAAGTCATCAAGAAGCCTAAAATACAATCGATAATTACCTGGTTTAATTTGTGGCATTCGGTAGATCCTACCGCCTAGCTCCAATATCTCTTTATCATAGTGACCTTCTTCAGCGCGATGTACCATAAAATCAAATTGGACTTTTTTTCTATCCATTTGTCGATAGTAATTCATTAACATTGTTTCAAGACCACCACGATTCATAATCGTGACCACCTGAAGAATTCTAATAGGTTTCAAGCATCTTACCCCTATCTAATGATTTTTCTAAGAAATTCAATACAAACCAACATAAAATAAAACCCTGCAGCAAAGCGAACTTTTGCAAAAAAATAAAACACTCTCCAAACAAACGGAAATTTAGATAAATCTAATTGTTTAAATGATTGTCTTATTCGTTTTTCTTTCAAGAACATATTTATCCTTCTAATCTTCATAATGGAGGATGATAAATTGTCCTTACTAATTGTATTTAATCCAAGACCGAGTGTATTGAGACAAATGCGATTATTTAGAGCTAAATAGTAATCCTTGTTCATCTTTTTATCCCTTAAAAAATTTTCAATATACATAAAAAGGTACATCCACTGGTCCATTAATTTTGGTTTGTACCCCGATGTAACTGATGTACTATTCGCACGCCAATAATGATAATAAGGGCAATTTAAAAATAAAAAAGATTTTGCATAGTAAGCTGCTTCAATATTAAATAATGTATCTTCATTGGTACCAATTTTATTAAGGTCCATAAATTCAATGTTATTTTCCATTATTATTTCTGCACGATACAACTTTGACCAAACAGTACCCCATGCATCCAGAAATTCTGGATTTGCTATTTCTTCATTTATTGGACCAATTAATCTCCTCATAAAATTTTTTTTTACTTCTTCATCTTGATAACGAAACCTATTGGGAAGATTAAAATCTTTTATTTTTGAATGATTTTCAAACTCACGAATGTATGAACACATGACAATATCGATATTTTCACTTGTTGCATTTTTGTACATTTCCTCATACATTTCTGGATTCACCCAATCATCAGGGTCAACAAAGCCAATATATTCACCGGTTGCAAACCAAATCCCCTCATTTCTAGCAGAGGAAACACCACCATTTAGCTTTTCAATCACTTTAATTCGCGAATCCCTTATTTCATATTTTCTTAGGATTTTTAAGCTTGAATCATTTGATCCATCATTAACAGCAATAATCTCTATTTCTTGTAAAGTTTGGACTAATAAACTATCTAAACATCTACTCAAATACTTTTCAACATTATATATAGGAACGATTATGCTTACTTTTGGTCTCATTTGTGCCCTCCACCATATAAATTGAGTAGATATCTTTTAACTCCGTAAAAACTTTGGATAGTGAATATGTTTTCATTTTATTCGTTCCTGCTAAACCAAATTTTTTGCATAGTTCTTTAGATTTATAAACATCTAAGATTTTCAAGGAAAAATTTTTAGAATCATCAGTAAATAAAACATATCCATTTTTATCATTTTCAACTAATTCCGAGTGCCCTCTATTAATAGTCGCTATGACTGGCAAGCCACAAGACATTGCCTCCATAATATTTACTGGAAGTCCCTCTCTCAGACTAGATGCAACGGCTATATCACTCATCTTTAGCAGGTTTTCAATATCATTTCTAAATCCAAGAAAATGAATCATGTCATCAACCTTTAATGATTGTGCAATTTCTTTGCAATTATTTAAAAGATGCCCCTCACCTGCTAATAAAAGCCTTGCATTTGGCACTTCGTCTCTTATAAGTGCTAACGATTCAATTAACAATTTCTGGTTTTTGTTTTTATTAAATTCCGCTGCATAAAACATTAAAAAATCATTAGGCTTATAGCCTAATGATTCTCTTAACTCATTTTTATGTGACTCTTCTACTGGTTTAAAAATTTCAGTATTCACACCGACACCATGCACCTGTTTGATTGATTTTGCCTTAAATCGATGATTTTTAGCCAAAAGATAATCTTCTTGATTGATCGTAATGAGGCAATCTGTGAAAGATGACAAAAATTTTTCTAACGGATAATAAAGAAGCCAGTTTAGCAATGGTGCTCCTTTACAGAAATGAAAGCCATGTGCTGTATATATGACCTTTGTACCATGCTTTCTTGTATTCCTTGCAGCTAACCTGGTAAGGACTCCGCCCATAGGGGTATGGCAGTGAATAATACTATATTGGTGATCCTCGATAATTTTTTTCAGCTCATGATAAGCTTCTACATTCATTTTATGAAAAGGTGATCTTTGAACGGGAATAGTAAATTTCTTATCTACATAAGGAAGTTTCAATTCACCAGATGCTGCAACATGTACTTCCCATCCCTGTTCTTTAAACCATTTTAAATATGGTAAATGAAAAGCTTTAAAGTGATAATCCACTGTTGCACAGAACAGAACCCTCTTTTGCATTTTATCTTCCATCCTTTTTTATCGAACTACCTAATAAGCTCTTTTTCAAGAACAGATGAAAGGTAGTCTAATAACTGTGTCCTTAAATCTTCACGCTGTAAAGCTAATTCAATACTTGTTTGAATGAAGCCCATTTTTCCACCTACATCGTAGCGTACTCCCTCAAAATCATAGGCATATACAGCTTCATGTTGATTTAAAGCAGCGATAGCATCTGTTAGTTGTATTTCCCCACCAGCGCCAGGTTGTTGTTCACTTAATATGTCAAAAATTCTAGGACTAAGAATATATCGGCCAAGGATAGCGAGGTTCGATGGAGCCTCATCCTGTTTAGGTTTTTCAACTAAGCTATTTACACTGTAGAATCGATTATTAATATTCTTCCCATCCACAATTCCATACCTAGATACTTCATTGTCAGGAACTGTTTGAACCCCAAGAATGGATGCATTATATCTTTCATACTGGTCAATTAACTGCTTTAAACAAGGTGTTTGAGCTTGAACAATATCATCGCCAAGCAGTACAGCAAATGGTTCATCACCGATAAACTTGCGAGCACACCAAATCGCATGACCTAATCCTTTCGGTTCTTTTTGACGGATATAATGAATATCTACCATTTTCGAAGACTTTTGCACTTCATTTAAGAGCTCTAGCTTTCCTTTTTCCAACAAGTTTTGTTCTAATTCGAAAGAATTATCAAAATGGTCTTCTATCGCTCTTTTCCCTTTACCAGTTACGATAATAATGTCTTCGATCCCTGATTCAACGGCTTCTTCTACGATATATTGAATCGTTGGCTTATCCACAATTGGCAGCATCTCTTTTGGCATTGCTTTTGTTGCTGGAAGAAATCTCGTTCCAAGCCCCGCTGCTGGAATAATGGCTTTTCTAACTTTCATTTTATTAACTCCTTTAAACTGAGACTGATAATTTTGATTTTGGCTTTACTTTATAATTCGCAAGATCAATTAGCCTTTCCCTAATTTCGTCTTTATTTAGGCCTGAGTATGTTAGAATAATTTCCTCTATTTCTTGAATTAATAGGTCAGACGTTTTTCCAATATAAATCTTTGGATAAATTTGTTGCTCATGAACCTCATCTTCTTTTAATAATTCTTCAAATAGCTTTTCTCCAGGTCTAATTCCTGAAAATTCAATGCCAATTTCCTCAATAGTATTGCCTGAGAGTTTGATGAGGTTTTTAGCTAAATCAACAATTTTTACAGGGTCGCCCATGTCTAATACGAAAATTTCTCCTCCACTTGCTAGTGCCCCTGCTTGAAGTACTAACCTTGATGCTTCTGGGATCGTCATAAAGTATCGAACCATTTCAGGGTGGGTAACTGTCACAGGACCGCCTTTTTCAATTTGCTTTTTAAATAGCGGAATCACACTGCCTCTGCTTCCTAATACATTACCAAAACGAACGGCAACAAATTTGGTATTACATTCATTGTCCATATGTTGGATAATCATTTCGGCAAGCTTTTTTGCTGCTCCCATTACACTGGTTGGATTCACAGCTTTATCTGTTGAGATCATCACGAAGGTCTTCACTCCAGTCCAGCTGGCAGCATTTGCAACATTCATTGTCCCAATGATGTTATTCTTGACCGCCTCTTCTGGGTTAGCCTCCATTAAAGGTACATGCTTATGAGCCGCCGCATGATAGACAATATCAGGTTGGTATGTACTCATAACCGACATCAATTTCTTCTCATCTTGTATATCCGCAATCACTGGAATGAATTCAATTTCAGTATGTTTATTCGCTTCCTTTAATTCCATTTCTATCGAATATATACTATTTTCACCATGTCCTAATAAAATAAGTTTCTTTGGATTAAAAATCGATATTTGCCGGCAAATTTCCGATCCAATCGACCCTCCTGCACCAGTAACTAAAACGACCTTATTCGTGATATTATCTGAAATACTATTCATATCTAGTTCAACTGGTTCTCTTCCAAGTAAATCCTCTACTTGTACATCACGAAATTGACTTACTGACACTTTCCCTGTCATTAAGTCTTCCAGCAAAGGTAAAATTTGTGTTTTAGCATTTGTTTTGGCACATTCCAGAAAAATAGTATTCAACTTTTTTTTACAAAGTGATGGAATGGCAATCACTATATTTTCAATATCATTTTTCGAAACTACCGTCTCGATTTTGTTGATGCCTCCAACCACGGGGATTCCTAAAATATCAAGCTTATGCTTTTTTACATCATCATCGATAAATGCCACTGGCAATAAATCCGCCTCATTATTTTTTAATAATTGCCTTGCAACCATGGTTCCTGCAGATCCGGCACCTACGATGAGCGTTCGTTTTTTATTATCGATTTTATTAAGCTGTGAATCCCTTAGCATTCGCCAACAAAAACGTGAACCTCCAATGAAAGACATATTCAGTAACCACGTTACTGCCAAAAGACGGACAAATATTTCCTGAACAATTATTTGTTGGACAACTGCTGCAACAAAGATTGAAATTGACACTATTTTTAAAATACTTAGCAATTCTCCCACACTGGCATATTCCCAAGCTTTTTTATACAAATGAAATTTAAATGACAGCGAATAATGACTTAATAAAATGACAATTGAACTTAACACAATATGAAAGTTAATAACCTGGATAGTTCCATCCACTAAAAAACAACTACCAAAAATAGCCGTTAAAACGATACATGAATCAACAAAGATAAAGAAAGACATTCGTTGTCGATAAGTCATAATTTTTCTCCTTTCCAAATTCAATTGACTCTACGATGTCTTTGCTTGATCGCATTATCTATTAGTCTCTTAATATCTTCTAGTTGATCTTTTGTTGCCTCTTGCTTGATATACCTAACTGCTTTTTTAATTGATTTGGGGAAGCGATCAATATTCATGTCATAACTCCTTCAATTTAAAATGGTTAAGTAAATGTACTTTGTTCAAAAGAACACATACTTAACCATTTTATTTAATGTGGGGCATCTAACCCCTCCTCACATCATACTATCGACGACTAGCGTCTAAGGTTCCCTGACCCACAGTATGACCGAGTGCCTCCATTGATATTGGAAAGGAGACATCTCCAAATTTCACTCAACGATAAAAAATACATTTTTGTTTCTAATAACGAACAAAAATATTAAAAAAATTTCTAATTTAATAGGACTATTGATTTAAAACTGCTCCTACAACCTTTGCTTTGGCATACTTAAGTACTTTTTTTGCTTCGGCCGCTTTTTCTAATTTCGTTTTACCACTTTGAATTACTAGTATGACTCCATCACATTGGTTTGCAAGTAGCTTAGTATCTGTAACCTCTAGCACTGAATTAGAATCTATTATAATAACATCGTAATTTTGTTCTGCCTTTTTAAGGAGATCCTGCATCATCTGTGAACCGATTAATTCAACTGGATTAAATGGAACCACACCGCTTGATAAGAGATCTAGCCTCCAAACTTCAGTATGATAAACAGCCTCAGAAAAGGATAATCTACCTGTCAGAACATCCGTTAACCCCTCCGCATTGGCTGTTTTGAAGAAGGAATGTAAAGCCGGCCGTCTTAAATTAGCATCTATTAAGAGAACTTTTTTCTTCTGCTGAGCCATTGAGACAGCAAGGTTTGTTGCAACCATAGATTTCCCTTCTCCATCACTGGATGAAGTAATTAAAAAAGTGCGACTTTGCAGCTCGGACATCATGAACTTAATATTAGTATGAATCATTCTGAACTGTTCAGATATTATTGATTCGGGATGAGAGTATGTAATGATCGTTTTTTTCTTTATTGATGACTTTCTTCTAAATTTATTAAAGATCAATATTCTCACTCCTAGTTTCAAGTTCAAACTTCATACTTTTTGTTTTCTTCTTTACCATTCTTTTGTTTACTTTTGGGATTCTCCCTAATACAGGAAGACCAAGTAAGGATTCGATATCGTTTTCTTTTCTTATTTTGTCATCTAAAGACTCCAATAAAAATGCTATCCCGATGCCAATTGCTAAACCACCAATAATTAAAAATAGGATTTTATTATTATTTTTAGGATTAATAGATATTGTATTAACTTTAGCTTTTGATAATAAGCGAACATAATCTTTACCAACTATATTCGGTACCTCATCCCTGAAAATTTGAGCAGTCGTATCAGCTATTTTTGCTGCCTGACTTGGATCAGGATCTACCACACTAATACTCACTACCTGAGACGATTCAACGCTCGCAACAGTAATTTGTCCTGCTAGGGCTTCCGCAGATCTCGTTAGCCTTAGTTTTTTTACAACTTTTTCTAAAATAACCGAGTCTTTCACAATAACCTGTAGGGTTTTCCTTGATTCTTCATCTGCCCCGATGATAATTCTTGAAGAGGACATATACATTGGAGTTACGGAGGTATTATTTAATAGCACTCCCACTATTCCAGCTAAAACTGAAACCAATGCAATGATCCAAAAACGCCTTTTTATTACTGCAAATAACTCTTTTAAATTAATTTCCTTTGCTTTTTTTCTGTCACCATTACTTTCATTTAAGCTATTCATTAAACCACCTTTTTTGTAGGACATGTAAACACTACGTATAACTACATCAGCTCTTTTTGTTCTAAATAATGAACAACCAACCAAAAAAAATTACATTTCTATATATTACTCAAATTTGCTGATAAACATAACCTATACTCATTATATTAGTTCTTTATTAAGAACCTGTCAATTGTAAATTAAATTCAATTATAACTTTTTAATATACGAACCTTACAAAATTCTAAGTATTAAACACTAACTCCCATTTGTTTTTCCAGTAAGCTGCTAAACATTCCCTTCTTTTCACTTGCAAGTTGACTAAATTGTCCTTGTTGGATGATTTCTCCTTGTTCCAAAACAATTACTTGATCTGCATTTCGAATTGTAGAAAGTCGGTGGGCGATTACAACGACCGTCATGGTTCCTTTAAGTTTTTCAATTGCTCCTTGAATCTTAGCTTCATTCTCTGAATCTAATGCACTGGTTGCTTCATCTAAAACTAGAATGGATGGCTTACGGATTATGGCTCTTGCAAGAACAAGTCTTTGCCGCTCTCCCCCTGACAGCCTAATACCCCTATCTCCAACAATTGTATCCAGACCATTTGGTAATTTCTTCACAAATTCGGCTGCTGCTGAAAACTTTAATGCCTCCCAGATTTGTTCTTCACTCGTATCGGCCTTTATCATAAGTAAATTATCTCGGATACTAGTATTAAATAAAAATGGATCTTGTGGAACATAACTAATTGAGCGCCTTAAGGATAATAGTTTTTGCTCAGTAAGCAAATTACCATCTATCAGGACATTGCCTTGTTCAGGTTTATTTAATCCCATTAGGATATCTATTAATGTGCTTTTTCCAGCACCAGATGGACCTACTATAGCTGTCATACTATTAATCGGAATGTTTAAATTAATATTTTGAAGAGCATATTTTCCATTACGATTATATCGAAAAAATACTCCACGACATTCTAATCCTTTTTCAATAATCAAAGGTTGAATATTCTTGTAAATGCTTTCATCATTAATCTCGGCTGCTTGCTTACATTTTTTTTGTAACTCTCTTAATGCCTTAAATGCAGGAATGGTCGTTGCTATTTGTTCCGTACTGGATTGAATTTCTGTTATCCTTGGCCATAATCTTGAGAAAATAATTAGTATCAATAAAAATTGCTCAGGTTTTATATCAATGATCATCACATAAATAAAAATAAAAACTGCAATCAAGCTTGCTGATGAAATTTTATAAAATGTCTGGGAAGAGGTTTTTAACTTTATATATTCAATTTGCTCTTCTATCATTCCTTTTGTTAAAGAATTTAACCAATGGAGACGTGATTCTTCTAAAGTGTTACTCTTAATATCCTTAATGCCATTTAACTGGTCAGTTATTCCAGCAAGATATTCCTGTGCTAAGATAGAGGTTTTTGACCCTAATAATTTTGATTGTTTTATGAATTTTCTCGAAAATAGAGCAAGAATGAATCCTGAAAGCAGGACCAACATGGTTAGTTTTATGGATAACCAAAGAGCTATAACAATCTGTATACTAGTGAAAACAAGTGATGTTAATAACAATAAAAATTGGATAATACCGCCTGAGACACGTGCAAGTTCCATTGTCATTACGTTTATGAGATCTGCTTTCCTTTCCTTTGTATAGAATTCCCAATTTGTTTTTAATAGGAGGCTATATGTCTCCAATCTTAATTGACGGATAAACCCTTGAGTGATTTTGACATTTCTAATAGCTAAATTTCGCTGAATTAGATTTTGACATATTACCAATGAAATAAAAAATCCCAAAATAAAAACTAGTGCTTGAAGTTTAGGGAAGTCTTGTAAGAAATTTAGGAATTCTAAAAATTTAAATCCTCCAAAATCAACATTTATAATTCCGCTATAACTTATCATTGGAACCAATAACAAAATCCCGATTCCTTCAAGAAAACTTGCTAATCCCATTCCAAACAGATTTAAATAAAGGATCTTGCCAGAATATGAATATATTCTTTTTATAAAGTAAAAAACGTGATTCACTTGTTATGCCCTCCTAGTTTCTGAACGAATCTTTATTTTTCTTAGTAGGAGAATAATCGGGCGCAATGGAAAATATAAAAAATGAAGAACTTTGGGTAAGGGTAAAAATTCTGCATCTTCTGGATATGGGTATAAAAAACTTAATATAAAGAAAAATTTCTGTTTAGTAGACATTAAAGAAAATAAATGCCGTTTATGATATGCAGATACCTCTTCCGGTACCGGGTCTGTATGAAGATTAACCATCTGCTTTATATAAAAAAAAGCGTCTAGTCCAAGCTGCTTTGTTCGTTTTCTATTTATAATGTTATTCATTTCCTTAGGTACCTTGGCATTAAGCAGATGAAAAGCCAAAAAAAGTGCCTGGCCGCCTACATCGTCATAATGATACCTTTTAAGTAAATTAATAGTTTTAGTCCAATTAATTTTTGATTCCGTAATTTGTTTAATATCATCTAACCAACGAAGTCTGGACCACCCATGACGTGCTCCGTGTGAAACAAGGAATACAAATAAGTCTTCTAGTCCCAAAGTATACATAGGCTGGCTTGTCAATGAACTTACTCTTTTCCTTTTCCATAAATCATCAAATTTCGGTTCTTTAGCGGGTCCTGGATTAAGTCTCCAATGGATTTCCACCTTAATCTTTTTCTGAGTGTGAAAAAATGTTATATGGTGATGCCTCCACTTCCAGTCATTTAATACGGTTAAGATATACTCATCTTTTTTGTAACCTTCATTTATGAGAATTTCTTCAGCCTGGTCCAGGTTTTCGATTGGGATTAAAACATCCAAATCAGCAGATGTACGTAAAGAAATATCACCATATAGATCAGCAGCAAGAACGGGTCCTTTTAAAAAAAGGGTACGGATTTGATTACTAGAAAATAATTTTGATATTTTTTCTGTTTCTCCGCTTAGGTGAAGCATTTGAAAAATGTTTTTTTGATAGATGAGGAATAACTCTTGGAGAACGGAAGTCGGAATAAAATTCCCCTCTAAATCTTTCATTCTTTTATAAATGAGAGGAAAAACTCGATGATGTTTAGATAGTTGGATGAACTTATCCCATTCGATACCCTCAAAATCCTTATTATTAAAATCGATGACATCATCTCCTTTTTTCATAATGGAGAGTAGTAGTTTTAATTCTCTAGGAAATTTCTTTAGTTTTTCATTCATTATTTTTTCCACGGTATTCCCCTCTTATCGATTGTCGCTTAACCGTTTTGCGAATTTTCCAACAATGGTAAATCTCCTCATTTCTTCAGCACCAGTAATATACAATGCCCCACTCCTAAGCCACGCATGCGCAATCATGATTCCTTTTTCATCTTTTGCTGTACCTAAATAGAGTGTACTCTCAATTTTCCTTCTTTGGAGCATCTTCATTCCCGCAATCGCCTTGACTAAACATTTACTTTCCCAAAATGTATAATTGCTCGTTATATAAATTGCATCCGATACATTCCTTAATATCATTTGATCTGAAGCTTTATGTTCAAATGATGTTTCATCCATATGTTTACCTAATAAAGGTGCTATCTTGGAAAACTGCATAGATTTAAGGATACGAGCCCAGGCTAAGAAAACAAATGCCTCTACGAACAAAATTTTTTTTATATTATCTAAAAAAATGAATGTCTTAATCTTTCGGAAAAGTGACATTACTATCCTCCTCCTAGTAATATTCTATTCTCCAAGATTGATAACCTGAATGAGGCCCTCACGACTTAATTGTTCAATATAGGATAAAACATGCTGTTCACATATTTCCTTTTCTACTTCGTACGTTAATAATAAGGTATCAACCAATTTGTTAATTTCTATTGGTGTCCTAATTAAATCCCATATTTCCCCACCTAATTCACCTAAATTATAATAATTACCACTTTCTATGCTTAACATTACTTTTTCTCCATCCATATCACTAACTACATTTCCTTCGGTTTGTACAACCTTAGAATTCAATGAAATTTTTTGAGTACTAATCATACTTTTTCCTCCTCTTTAATGGTTGATAAAACAAGTGAAACTAAGCTATGTGCTGTAAAACCTGAATGAGGCCGCATTAATTGATACATTTCTATTCGATTTAAGATTTTAGCAGATTCTTTAAAGTGCCATTCTTGCATTTCCAGGCGAGGAATTAAAAAATTCCGATATGTATGCTGATAAATTGTTTGAAAGCGCCCTAATCCCTCTATTCTCCTAATTTCAACATGATTACTTTCCGTTTTAACTAATTCATAAACTCCTGCAAGAGGTAGACTTTCACTTGAATAATCAGAATGTACCGGAATAGCATATTTTGTTTCTCTATCAAACAATGGACGGTAACCCGATGAACTTATTCCAAATTCATTTAAACTTTCTTGCCACAATTTTTGATGCGGATAGGATGGTTCAACATATGGAATATTGTCTTTTGATAGATAAACTGGAATTACATCATCACTTAAAAGTTGATACCCTTCCTTTATTAACGCTGCTGCAAGTGTAGATTTACCAGCACCTGAATCGCCTACAAAAGCATACGCCTTCCCATTAATCGCTACTGCACTCCCATGTAATGGTAGTAATTTTCTCTGAATCAATATTGCCCCCATACAAGTGCCAAGGATGTAAAGACGGATTTTATCCTCTTCAACGCCTACCATTGGTGATACAGAAATCTTTTTACCTTCTTGTATAGAAAATATAGCTGTATTTGGTACTTCAAACATTACTTTATTTTCTTTTACTACAAATCTTTTCTGTGCTATCGTATCTATTTCGGACCACTGTTTACTTAAATCATCAATTTCTATAACTATTTCTACCTTATGAATACTTTCACTTATTCTAGGTAATTCAGGTAGGTAAATTTCACTTAAAATGTTTAGCCCAAAACCCTTATACATTAAGGTATTTAGTGTTGTAATCATATTTTTCACTCCAAATGTTGACAAATTAGATTTTTAAAAGCCCTTATACAGTTTTTATTGTATAAGGGCAGTAAAAATCCAAACCTCTTTTAAATTCAGAAATTAGCTATACTTTACCGGATCATCTGGATCTGGTTGTATTGCATCAGGAAGTCTGTGTCCTGGGCCAGCCATTGTCATGTTAACATTAAGTACTTCTAACACTGGAGCGTTCCATTCTTTCTTCATATCTTGTCACCTCCTTTCAAGTAAATCTTTTTATAAATCTGTAAAAAATTAAGCTGCGCATTAAGACTTTAAATTGTGGATCATAAATATTTTCTAGTGATGGTACCTCTCTGAATTTTGCTATTATATCCTTTAATAATGGTATATTTAGATATTTAGAAACTATTGAATCATTTAGCATCTTGTCAAGCTCTGCAATAAAAGTATCCCACTGCGAAGCCATACGGAGGATTCCATCAGCCCCCTGTGCACCGCGGGTTCGTAAATTAAGCCTAACACTATCTGGTAATAAGTTTTTGGTTGACCTTCTAATAAGAGCTCTATCTAAGCCATTTTGGACATATTGTTCCTCTGGAACAGAGAGACAAAAACGAACAACACGAAGATCATTTGTCGGGTCACGATCCCAAACTGAGTAAGGCAAAGAAAATTTAGCCCCATAGGTTCCTGTAATATTCCAATAATAGAGCTTTTCAAATTGTTGTTCCCTGACTTTATACCAATTTGGATTTGCAGTACCGGTAACATCAATTTCATGCTCCTGCAATTTATCAAATACACTCATTTTCTTACCAAAATCAGGGTTTATTAACATTGGAAAAGCGTATGGATTTTCTGAAGAGATTCGTTGATATATATAAGGAAAAGTCTTTTTGGCGACCACCGACATCACTCTTGACTTCTTTACTCCAAGATTTTTACTATAAAGGTTTATTTCTTGGAAACACCGAATTAAATGTAACCTTTTTAAAAGCATAGCCTGGTATTCTAAGGCTGGTCCCCAAGAAACAGTCCAATTTCCTCTTTGTCCGTTTAATAATACCCCAATCCCTTTTTCATGGGCTCTTTCATAAATCCCTTTTAGCCAGAAGCTATTTTCAAAGAATTTATACGGGGTCTCAAGGGTATCAAGCCATTTATCTATTACTGAAAAAGGACTCTCTCCATCAAAATCTAAATACTCCGCCTCTATATTACCTACATAATTAACAGTTGATTCAATAAAAGGCCTTTCATTTGCAACCCTGCTTTTTGGTGTCCAATCCTCAAAACCTTGTAAAGGAACATAACTATAGGTGTATAATTTTTTATTCTTTTTGCCTAGAGAATTAGCTGCAAAGCTTGCAACTGATCCTGAATCTAAACCACCGCTTAGATGGGCTCCTACTTTATGAAAGGTACGAATACGATCATTTACAGCCCTCTGAAAAATGTCTTTAAAAGCCTCTTCATATTCAAAGTTTGACTTTAATTGCAATTTTTCTCCTTCAGGCAACTTACAATATCTTGAAATATTTAATTTTCCCTTTACCATTTTTATAGAATGAGACGGAGGGATTTGCTGGATATCCTGAAAAACTGTTGAAGAAGGATCTACAGATTCGAACATACCTGGATTGGCCAAAAACTCTGCTATCCAATTCTCATTTAGTTTTTTCTCTATATAGGACAATTTCAACAATGGGTGAATAACTGTGCTAAATGCAAACCTTTGATGATTATGATGAAAATAGAGTGTCCTATTTCCTGAAAAATCCCTAGCCCCAAAAAGCTGCTGCTTTCTTTCATCCCAAATCATAAAGGCAAAATCACCAACCAAATACTTAGGTGATTCTTCTCCCCATTTATAATAAGAAAGTAAAATTAATTCGCTATCAGTGATATTTTTTCTCTTTCTATTATCAATTTGTAATTTTTCAAATAATTCGACCCTATTATCTATAATCGCATCGGCGGTTATCGCT
The DNA here is from genome assembly GCF_018613105.1 of Bacillus sp. ISL-77. Classification (NCBI taxonomy): domain Bacteria; kingdom Bacillati; phylum Bacillota; class Bacilli; order Caryophanales; family Bacillaceae; genus Bacillus; species Bacillus sp. ISL-77. The sequence continues at coordinate 51,175 of NZ_JAGGQY010000034.1, read as the reverse complement.
AACTTTCGTTCATAATCATAATAAGGAAGTTTTTCACCTACTGACTCAGGTGTAATCCACTGTGCATGGCAACCAAGGAAGACTTTGTCACTATGCCAAGTTTGAATATCATCAGCCGGATATTTTTCTAGTTCTTTCATTATTCGATTTCCGTGCTCTAGATTGATAGGTTCATCGTTTAAATGATAAATTCCGGCTATCGCGCTCATCATTTCCTCCTGCCAGGCTAACAAATTTCATATTATCTATTACTTTAAAGTTTTTTATTAGTTCATTAAAAAGAACACTTAGACCATACTTAAGTTCAGGGAAATTCATTCGAATCAAAAGTCCCTAATTTTTGAATTATTTTTTAAGTTAAATAGTCTAAAATCTAATTAATCTTATAACTTATTACCTATATAATATTCCATATAAGTTCTTTATTACGAACATCCGATAAACTTATAATATAGCCTCATACTATCAGTGTCAACTATTTTTCATAAAGGAAGATTATATTTTAATGATCCGATATTTAACTCTAATTTCAACATTATTATATGGATTTATAAAAAGTAATTGACACTCCCATGGAATTGTAGTAAATTTTATAAATAATCTAAATATTACTTTCTTATCAAGAGAGGTTGAGGGAATGGCCCTGCGACACCTCAGCAACCATCAATGGCTCGCTATTGAAAAGGTGCTAAGTCCTGCAAATTATTCGCTAATTTGCGAGATAAGAAGAATGACAAATGTGTAATCTGACAAAAGTCTTCTTCTTATAGAAGACTTTTTTTATTTATATAAAACGAGGAGTGTGCATAATGTACAAAATTGAAACGAAACTTGCCCAAATTGGAAATCGCAGTGAAACAACAACTGGAACCGTAAATCCTCCTGTATACTTCTCAACAGCCTTCCGGCATGAGGGAATTGGACAATCAACTGGATTTGACTATACACGCACAGGAAATCCAACACGCCAGCTCCTTGAGAAAACAATCGCTGATTTAGAGAGTGCTGATCAGGGATTTGCATGCAGTTCTGGTATGGCTGCTATTCAACTTATCCTTGCTCTATTTGAATCTGGTGACGAATGGATCGTTAGTGAAGATTTGTATGGAGGTACCTACCGTCTATTAGAAAAGGGCTATAAAAAATGGGGCTTAACTACTCAATATGTGAATACCTGTTGTCCGGAAGAGATTGAAAAGAAAATTACCCCGCAAACAAAAGCTATTTTCTTAGAAACACCAACCAATCCGCTTATGCAGGAATCTGATATTGCGGCAGTTTCAAAAATTGCCAAACAGCACGGATTATTATTAATCGTGGATAACACTTTCTATACTCCACTGTTACAGCAGCCGATAACCCTTGGCGCCGATATTGTTATCCACAGTGCAACGAAATACTTAGGAGGTCATAATGATGTCCTTGCTGGTCTAGTAGTCGCAAAAGGAAAAGAACTTTGTGAAGCATTGGCCTTTCATCATAACGGTGCCGGAGCGGTTTTAAGTCCATTCGATTCTTGGCTATTAATGCGCGGAATGAAAACATTGTCCCTTCGAATGGAGAGACATGAAAAAAATGCAAAGAATATCGTTGAATTTCTTTCCAAGCATGGTGCAGTTACAGATGTGCTCTACCCAGGACGTGGTGGAATGGTTTCATTTAGAATAAAGGAAGAAAAATGGGTTAATCCATTTTTACAAGGGTTAGGGCTGATCAGTTTTGCGGAAAGTTTAGGTGGTACAGAAAGTTTTATTACCTATCCGGCAACACAAACTCATGCCGATATTCCAGAAGAAATTCGAATTCAAGCAGGTGTCTGCAATCGTTTATTACGTTTTTCCGTTGGAATTGAGGATTCACAAGATATAATTGAAGATTTGCAAAAAGCTTTTGCCCATGTTCAAGAAGGAGTGATTGCATAATGGCACACGAAGAGTATACCTTTGAAACCAGGCTCCTTCATAATAAGCATAAAATTGATCCCACAACTGGAGCAGTTAGTGTACCCATTCAACATGCATCCACTTTCCATCAATCTGATTTCGATCAGTTTGGCAAATACGATTATGGCCGTAGTTTAAATCCGACAAGGGAAGCACTTGAAGATGTGATTGCGGAACTCGAGGGCGGGATAAAAGGATTTGCCTTTGCATCCGGCATGGCCGCCATTTCGACGGCATTTCTCCTGCTTTCTGCCGGGGATCATATTGTCATTACGGAAGATGTCTATGGTGGTACGTTTCGAATGGTCACAGAGGTTCTTACGCGGCTCGGAATTGAACATACCTTCGTCGATATGACGAATTTAAATGAAGTAAAACAAGCCATTCAGGCAAATACAAAAGCGTTTTATGTGGAAACACCATCGAATCCATTAATGAAAGTGACTGACATTAAGGCAATTAGCAATTTAGCTAAGGAAACGGGCGCGTTAACATTTGTCGATAACACATTCCTTACCCCTTCCCACCAAAGGCCATTGGAGTTAGGTGCCGATGTCGTGCTCCATAGCGCGACGAAATTTTTATCGGGCCATAGTGATGTTGTTGCCGGACTTGCTGTCGTCAAAGACGAAAACTTGGCGAAAAGATTAGGTTTCTTGCAAAATGGGTTTGGGGCGATTTTGGGTGTTCAAGATGCATGGCTCGTTTTAAGAGGGATCAAAACGCTGCACGTCCGACTGGAACAATCACAAAAATCGGCTATTAAACTAGCGGAATTTTTAGATGCTCATCCGCTTGTTGAAAAGGTTCATTACCCAGGGTTGGAAAGTCACCCACAATATCAAATTCAGAAAGCGCAAGCAGCTGGTCCAGGAGCGGTCTTATCGTTTGAATTGGCTAATGAAGATGCACTTCGCACCTTTCTTGCCAATGTAAAAATCCCTGTATTTGCTGTCAGTCTCGGAGCGGTAGAATCGATTCTATCCTATCCAGCAAAAATGTCCCATGCAGCCATGCCTCAAGAAGAGCGAGAGAAGCGCGGGATTACAAATAGTCTGGTTCGATTATCGGTCGGACTTGAAAATCCTGATGATTTAATGAAGGATTTTTCACAGGCACTAGAGCACGTTCGCAAAACACAATTGGTATTACATCAAGGAGAATCATCATGAGTTTTTTAGATAAATTAAAAAATCAAATCTTAATTGCTGATGGAGCAATGGGCACTCTATTGTATTCCTTTGGTAAGGACAGTTGTTTGGAGGAATTGAATCTTTCCCAGCCCGGACACATCCAAACTATCCATAAAGCCTATATTGATGCAGGTGCTGACGTGATTCAGACCAATACTTATGCGGCAAACTATTTAAAGCTGCAGAGGTATGGTTTGGAGGATTCTGTAAAGGAAATTAACAGTGCAGCCGTCTCTATTGCCAAAAAGGCAGCTGCCCAAAACGATACGTACGTCCTTGGAACTATTGGTGGAAATCGAGGAATTAAGCCGGATTCCATTTCTATAGAAGAATTAAAGCGAAGCTTCCGGGAACAATTATATTGCCTCCTTCTTGAAGGAGTGGATGGCTTATTGCTTGAAACCTTTTACGATTTTGAAGAGCTTGAAACCGTTCTAACGATTGCTAGAAAGGAAACAAAGCTGCCGATTATTGCGCAGGTCTCCCATCAAGAGCCCGGGCTTATGCAGGATCGAACTCCTGTCAATGACGCCTTAAAAAGACTTGAAGGCCTGGGAGCCGATGTGGTCGGGCTAAATTGCCGTCTTGGCCCCCATCATATGCTATTAGCGTTAGAACAGATTGAATTACCAGCACATGCTTTTCTATCTGCCTACCCAAATGCCAGTCTCCCTGCCTATACGGACGGAAAGTTTCATTATGAAGGAGATGCCAATTATTTCCAAAATTCAGCAAAAGCTTTCCGTAATCAAGGTGTACGGTTACTTGGCGGATGCTGCGGAACCACTCCTGACCATATTAGAGCATATGCTTCTGAACTAAAAAACAGTGTTCCAGTCACTGAAAAAATAGTAAAATTAAAACCAAAGAAGATAATCGTTGAATCTCTTGCGCCAAAAAGGGAGTTTACTCCCCTGCAGGAACTCGTGAAAGAGAGACCATCAGTTATCGTTGAATTAGATCCACCTAGAAAACTAGATACAACAAAGTTTTTCCAAGGAGCTAAAGCCTTAAAAGAAGCGGGAATCGATTCGATTACCCTTGCTGATAATTCACTAGCAACGGTCCGAATTTCCAACGAATCGCTTGGCTATTTAGTGAAACAGGACTTAGGAATGCGGCCACTCATTCATATTGCGTGCCGTGACCGCAATATTATCGGCTTGCAATCGCATTTAATGGGTCTGCATACACTTGGGATGAATGATGTTCTTGCCATTACCGGTGATCCTGCAAGAGTTGGCGATTTTCCAGGTGCATCATCTGTTTACGATGTGTCCTCCTTTGAACTTATTCAAATGATTAAGCAGTTGAATGAAGGATTGTCTTTTTCAGGGAAAGATCTGGGGCAAAAGACAGACTTTAGCATTGCGGCAGCCTTTAATCCCAATGTCCGCTCACTGGAGAAAGCCGTGAAGAGACTTGAGAAAAAAGTTCATTATGGGGCAGATTACTTTATCTCCCAACCGGTTTTTTCAGAGGAAAAATTACTCGAAGTTTATGAACATACAAAGCATCTTGATGCACCAATCTATATTGGCTTAATGCCACTAATTAGCAGCAAGAACGCTGAGTTCCTCCATAATGAGGTACCTGGTATTAAGATTGCCGATTCAATCCGCCAGCGGATGGCCCAACTGAATGATCAACCGCTTCAAGCTGCCCGAGAAGGAATTGCCATTACAAAGTCACTAATCGATGCAGCCTTAGATCTATTTAACGGTATTTATTTAATTACACCATTTTTACGTTATGAATTAACTGCTGAATTAGCGTTATATACTCGTCAGCGGGCTAGTGAATTGAGGGGGAGCAACTATGCCGAAAACACCATTTTCTGAACAACTCAAAAAACGAATCCTCGTCATGGACGGGGCTATGGGGACAATGATCCAGCAAGCAAATCTTACCGCTGAAGATTTTGGCGGTGAGCAGTATGAAGGCTGTAACGAGCACTTGAATTTAACCGCTCCATCCGTCATTGCTAATATTCATCGTGAATACTTAGAGGCTGGAGCAGATATCATTGAAACCAATACATTTGGGGCGGCAAGCCTGGTTCTCGATGAATATGAACTTGGTTTTAAGGCCTATGAAATTAATAAAATAGCTGCCTTTCTTGCTGTGAAAGAAGCTTACAAAGTTTCAACTGATGAGTGGCCGCGTTATGTGGCAGGCTCAATGGGCCCAACAACAAAAACCTTAAGTGTAACAGGTGGAACTACTTTTGATGCACTTGCAGCCGCATACGAGGAACAAGCCATCGGCCTAATTGATGGCGGTGTCGATTTACTGCTTCTTGAAACGAGTCAGGATATGTTGAATGTGAAAGCGGGCTATGTTGGCATCGAAAGGGCGTTTGAAAAAACCGGCAAAACACTGCCGTTGTTTATTTCGGGGACAATCGAGCCAATGGGGACGACACTCGCTGGACAGTCAATCGAATCGTTTTTTATCTCTGTTGAACATATGAATCCCGTGGCCGTTGGACTTAACTGCGCAACAGGGCCTGAATTCATGCAAGATCATGTCCGCTCATTAGCAAATCTAGCATCAACAGCAGTCAGCTGTTATCCAAACGCAGGTTTGCCTGATGAAGAAGGTCATTATCATGAAACACCTGAGACTTTAGCTAAAAAACTGGCTGATTTTGCCGCCCATGGCTGGCTAAATATTGTTGGTGGCTGTTGTGGAACAACTCCTGACCATATTAGGGCGATTGCCGATGCGATGAAAGCCTACCAACCAAGAGAATTTAAGCCTTCATCAGTTCATATGGTTTCCGGGATTGAACCATTCATCTATGACGATCCAACGTTAAGACCGATTATGGTCGGCGAACGGACGAATGTGATTGGCTCACGTAAATTCAAGCGGTTAATCACCGAAGGAAAATTTGAGGAAGCGTCAGAGATTGCACGAGCCCAAGTCAAAGGCGGCGCGCATGTAATTGATCTTTGCCTCGCCGACCCTGACCGTGAAGAAATGGTTGATATGGAAAACTTCATTAAAGAAGTCGTCAAGAAAGTAAAGGCTCCCCTTGTGATCGATTCAACCGACGAAAAGGTCATCGAGAGAGCCCTTAAATATTCACAAGGAAAAGCAATTATCAATTCGATTAACCTTGAAGATGGTGAAGAACGATTTGAAGCAGTGGTCCCATTAATCCATCGCTATGGTGCTGCTGTCGTTGTAGGCACCATTGATGAGGAAGGCATGGGAGTAACTGCGCAGCAAAAGCTAAAAATTGCCAAACGGTCACATGATTTATTAGTGAACAAATATCATCTGAAGCCGCAGGATCTCATTTTTGATCCGCTCGTGTTTCCAGTTGGTACGGGTGATGAACAATATATTGGTTCCGCCAAGGCTACAGTAGAAGGCATCCGGTTAATCAAGGAGCAACTCCCAGAAGTACAAACGATTCTTGGAATTAGTAATGTTTCCTTCGGCCTCCCTCCAGTCGGTAGAGAAGTTCTAAACTCTGTCTTCCTTTACCACTGCACCCAGGCTGGACTTGATTATGCTATTGTTAATACAGAAAAACTAGAACGGTTTGCATCTATTTCAAAAGAAGAAGTTCAATTAGCGGAGGCTCTCTTGTTTGATACAACAGATGAGTCGCTCGCTACATTCACTGAATTTTACCGTGGCAAAAAGAAAGAACCGAAAACAACCGTTCCAAATATGACCTTAGAAGAGAGACTCGCCTATTATGTAGTTGAAGGTACGAAAGAAGGCTTGCTTCCAGATTTAGACCTAGCCCTTGAAACTTATCCTGCTCCGCTTGATATTATTAATGGACCATTAATGGACGGGATGAAAGAGGTTGGTCGTCTTTTTAACGACAACCAGCTTATCGTTGCTGAGGTGCTCCAGAGTGCTGAAGTAATGAAAGCAGCCGTATCGCATTTAGAACCACATATGGAAAAAGGCGATGTTTCTTCTACCAAGGGGAAAATCATTTTAGCTACCGTAAAAGGTGATGTGCATGATATTGGTAAAAACCTCGTCGATATTATTCTTAGTAATAATGGCTATGAAGTAATCGACCTTGGGATTAAGGTGAATCCAACTGACTTGGTTCAAGCCATTCTTAGAGAAAAACCAGACATGGTTGGTTTATCAGGTTTGCTGGTGAAATCTGCGCAGCAAATGGTGTTAACAGCACAGGATATGAAGGAATCCGGTATTGCAGTACCTATCCTCGTTGGCGGTGCGGCGCTGTCTCGGAAATTCACAGATACGAAGATTGCCAAGGAATATGACGGCCTGGTCCTTTATGCAAAGGATGCAATGAATGGTTTAGCCATTGCGAATCAATTGAATTCGGAAGAGGAAGTTCAGAAATTAATGCTTGAGAAAAATGAAAAGCTAGCCTCTTTAAATGTGCCGAGGGAGTATGAACGTCCATCCACTGTTTCCGTTGCCGTAAAACCGAAGCCAGCGGTATCGACAAAGGCTCCTGTATTTACGCCAATGGATACAAAGCGACATATCCTTAAATCGTATTCACTTTCTCATATCGAACCATATATCAATATGCAAATGTTGATTGGCCACCATCTCGGTGTAAAAGGGAAAATTGCGAAGTTATTAGCCGAGAAGAATGAAAAGGCAGTTAAGGTAAAAGAAGTGGTGGATCAATTACTAGCAAATGCTAGTGCAAACAATTGGATTAAGCCTGCCGCTGTTTATCAATTTTTCCCAGCACAATCCGATGGGAATAAGGTCATTATTTATCATCCGGAAAATCCTGATCAAATTTTGGAAACCTTCGACTTCCCACGTCAGGAATCAGCACCAGGTCTTTGCTTAGCTGATTTTCTAAAGTCAGTTGATAGCGGAGAAAAGGACTATGTCGGCTTCTTCACCGTCACGGCTGGTAGAGGAATTCGTGAAAAGGCAGATCAATTTAAAGCAGAAGGACGCTTTTTGGAGTGCCATGCACTTCAATCATTGGCACTTGAAACGGCGGAAGGCTTTGCGGAATTAATTCACCGGCAAATGCGCGATCGCTGGGGATTCCCGGATCCGCTCGATTTTACCATGCAGGACCGTTTTGCCGCACATTATCAGGGACAGCGTTTTTCGTTTGGATATCCAGCATGTCCAGAGTTAGAAGATCAGAGAAAGCTGTTTAAGTTGATTCAACCGGAAGAAATCGGAATTCAACTAACAGAAGGCTGTATGATGGAACCGGAAGCGTCTGTTTCGGCGATGGTATTTGCCCATCCAGAAGCTAGGTATTTTAATGTGTTAAGATAAGGATTTTATATGAGATTCCGCGGAATAAGTTCGTCATTCCGCGGAATTTTTCTTTTTCCGTGAGCACCTCTTGTCGTTATTCCGACAAAAGTGGATTGAATTCCGCCAAACTAGTTTGGGATTCCGCCAATGTTGTGTGGAATTCCGCCAAACCAAAACATGATTCCGCGAACCGGATTTACAGCCTTAAATCTGTGAGCCTTTCTTGACATATTCCAACAAATCCACTATAGTTACCTAGGTAACTAATTAGCAATTTTTGAGGTGACCTACATAAATGAATAGCCACGAATTATTCCATACGCTGCATCAGCTATCACGCCATCTTACCAATACACTCAATGAAGCATTAAAACCATTAGGGTTATACGGGTCACAATGGTCTGTCATTTTTGTTTTAAAAACCAAAGGCTCTTTAAGCCAAAAAGAACTTTGTGATTACTTATTTGTTGAAGCACCTCCAATGACCCGTACCATTCAACGGCTTGTTAAGCAAGGATACGTACGTCAGGTCCCCGGTAAAGACAAACGTGAGAAACTGATTCAATTAACAGATGTGGCGTTAAAGATGTTCCCCGAATGGGAAAGAAGAGTCTTTGAAACGAATCAGTCAATATTGAAGCATTTCCCAGAAACATCACAGGAAGAGCTTTTAAATTTGCAAAAAAGCTGGTTGCAACAGCTGTTATAAAAGGAGCGGATCATATGAATAAACCTAAATTATGGACGAAAAGTTTTATAAGTATTTCTTTAAGTAACTTCTTTCTATTTTTAACCTTTTATGTTTTACTTGTCACACTTCCTATATATGCGATACAGGAGTTCCATAGCAATGCATCAGAAGCGGGATTGATGACAACGGTCTTTTTATTTTCAGCGATTATCTCCCGTCCTCTGGCTGGTCAATGGCTTGAAAAAGCTGGTCACAAAAAGGTGCTGCTTACCGCACTGATAATTTTCTCAGGCGCCTCCCTGTTATACTTTTTTCCAAAAACAATCATTGGTTTTCTTTTCATTCGGTTATTACATGGAATTGGTTTTGGCATGGCAACAACCGCTGCAGGGGCAATCGTGGCGGATCTCATTCCGACTTCACGCCGTGGTGAAGGCATGGGCTATTTTATTATGTCGACGAATATGGCGATGGTGCTTGGGCCATTTATCGGCTTAACGGCCATTCAGCAATGGGGAGCAAAAACCCTGTTTATCGTCAGTGTCATTGTCGCGATTGGGGCCCTGATTACAGGTTTAAGCGTAAAGGTTAAAGAAATGGGGCAAGCAGACCACATGGTCGTCCATTCTGCGTTTTCATTTCGAAACTTTTTCGAAGTTTCCGCCATTCCTATCGCAATTGTCGGCTGCTTTCTTGCCATCGTTTATTCAGCGCTTCTTTCTTTCGTATCTATATTTGCCACTGAAATACACCTTACCGAGATTTCTAGTCTTTTCTTTGTCGTCTATGCGATTGTTTTATTGATTTCAAGACCTTTTACTGGAAAATGGTTAGACCAGCATGGTCCCAATGTGATTGTCTATCCATCCATCGTATTGTTTGCCATTGGGATGTTTATTTTAAGTCAAAGCGGCAGCGCACTCAGCTTTCTCCTTTCAGCAGGAATGATTGGTTTAGGCTGGGGAACACTTTTTCCAACCTTTCAAACCATTGCTATTCAAGATGCTGCGCCTAGAAAACGAGGGTTAGCTACAGCTACTTTCCTATCAATCTATGATATTGGGATTGCATTAGGCTCGTTTCTTTTAGGCTTAGCGGCCGCAAAAATGGATTATAGCTCGCTCTACTTCTTATGTTCATTCTATATTCTTTTGGGTATTGTTCTTTATTACTTTCTTCATACGCGGAAACAAGCAGCGTTTAAGGAACATAAAACAGAGTTAAATAACATTAACTCTTAATACTTGCTATACCCTTTTAAAAATGGATAATTTAACTACAAGAACCATCAATCCGAAGCAGGAAATGATGGTTCTTTTTATTTTGCTGCCAGCACTAATCGTTCTTTAATGGGCTGCCATTAAGAAAAAGTTTCTCGGATGGGCAGTTCATTTTACATAAGTTTCTAATTACGCTAAGCTTATTTTGAAATTAAATTTTCAATATAATGGAGGTAATTCACATGTTTGACGTATTAATTGTTGGTGCTGGGCCTACAGGAGCAAGTGCAGCCCTATTTACAGCCAAAGCTGGTAAGAAAACATTGGTTATTGATAATGATAAAAGTGTGACCAAGCGTGCTTGGATTGAGAACCATTATGGTGTTGCAGAAATTACTGGACCTGACCTAGTTGAAACTGGTAAGAAACAAGCCAGCAAATTCGGTGCAGAAATTGTCCAAGCTACGGTTTCAAATATCAGTAAAACTGAAAGCGGTTTTAAAGTTGAAACCGATCAAGGGGAATATGAGGCTAAACATGTTATCCTTGCCACTGGTATGTCTGTTGATCTAGCTGAAACAGCGGGATTACAAACAAAGCCAGGTACAGAGCCAAGAATCAAGACTATTTTTGACGTGGATTCTACTGGAAAAACAAATATTGACGGCATTTGGGCAGCAGGAACAGTTGCCGGTGTGAGTATGCATACCATTATTACTGCTGGCGACGGTGCCAAGGTGGCGATTAATGTTATTAGTGAAATAAACGGTGAACGTTATGTTGACCATGATGTTTTAAAAGCTTAAAAAAGGGTATATAAAGGGGGAAGCCAGATGACAGTAAAGAAAATGGACCATGTCGGCGTAATGGTAAATGACCTTAATGCCTCACTTCTTTTTTATCAAAAAGTAGTTGGGATGGAGTTAAAAGACCAATTTACGATTGCAAACGGTACGATAAATTTAGCCTTCCTTGGGTTCAATGGGTCAGACGAAACAGAATTAGAATTAGTGTATGGTGGAAATCCCGACCTTCCAACTGAAGGGAAAGTTAATCACATCGCCTTTTTAGTGGACAATATAGAAGAGGAATTCAACCGTTTAAAGGGCGTCAACGTTGTTTTCATTAGTGATGAGATCGTGACACTTCCGAATGGATATCGTAATTTCTTTGTGCAAGGACCCGATGGTGAAAAAGTCGAGTTTTTCCAACGTTAAGTTTAAATAAAAGAGAGGGACTCAGCAGCTGAGTCCCTTTTCTTCATTGTGAGTACAAGATGGTTTTTACATAAAAATTGACAGTCTAAACCCTTCCTTTTAAAATTGGTTTAACTTGATTATCATTAGCTTTGGTAATCTTACTAAATATTTTAAAATACTTACAAGGAGCGGTTTCATTACTTATCATTTTCTAGAGTAAGGGGAAATTTTATGATTAAAAAAGATACGAATCTAAAACCAGTCGTTGCTGGTTTACTGTTAGCAATTTTAATGGCAGCTATGGACAATACGATCGTAGCTACGGCGATGGCTACCATTGTAGCAGACCTCGGCGGCTTTGATAAATTTATTTGGGTCACCTCTGCCTATATGGTAGCGGTAATGGCAGGAATGCCTATTTTCGGTAAGCTTTCCGATATGTACGGACGGAAACGCTTTTTTATTTTTGGACTCATCGTCTTTCTGATTGGCTCGGCATTATGCGGTATTGCCCAGAGCATCGTTCAATTAAGTATTTTCCGTGCCATTCAGGGGATCGGCGGCGGAGCCCTGATGCCGATTGCTTTTACGATTGTTTTTGATATTTTCCCACCTGAAAACCGCGGAAAAATGACCGGTTTGTTGGGGGCAATTTTTGGCGCATCCAGCGTCTTAGGGCCGTTACTTGGAGCCTACATAACTGATTATATTAGTTGGCACTGGGTTTTCTATGTGAATGTGCCAATTGGAATTGTATCGATTTACTTAATCGTTCGTTATTATCATGAATCATTACAGCATTCCAAGCAAAGGGTTGATTGGCTTGGGGCGATAACACTGGTCATTTCGGTGGTGAGCTTAATGTTTGCCCTTGAGCTAGGCGGGAAAGAATATGCTTGGGATTCTACTCCAATCATCGCATTGTTTGCAAGCTTCTTCGTCTTTTTTGTGGCCTTTTTCATTGCTGAAATAAAGGCTGCTGAACCGATTCTACCACTCTGGCTCTTCAAAAGGCGCTTGTTTGCCACCTCGCAAATCTTGTCCTTTTTATACGGCGGTACGTTTATTATTTTAACCGTGTTTATACCAATCTTCGTTCAGGCGGTATATGGTGGGTCGGCTAAGAATGCTGGATTGATTTTAACACCAATGATGCTCGGGTCTGTTGCAGGGAGTTCAGTGGGCGGGATTTTCTTGACGAAAACCTCCTACCGCAATTTGATGATTGTTTCGATTATTTCATACGTTCTTGGCATGTACTTCCTCGGTACCTTAACTGTCGATACAGCACGTTCCTTGCTGACGATTTATATGATTTTGGTTGGCTTCGGGGTTGGTTTTTCCTTTTCTTTATTACCAACTGCTTCCATGCACAATTTGGAGCCGCAATACCGCGGAACAGCCAACTCAACAAACTCATTTTTACGGTCATTTGGAATGACACTTGGGGTAACAATCTTTGGAAGCCTGCAAAACAATTTGTTTACGGATAAATTGAAAGATGCGTTTAAAGGCATGCAGGGTGCAGGAGATTTTAAAATGGGCGATCCACGCCAAATTTTCCAAGCGAGTGAACGCTCAAAAATTCCAGATTTAATTTTAGATAAAATTGTTCATGCGATGTCGGATTCAATCACACATACCTTTTTACTAACATTGATTCCTATTGCGATTGCGGCGTTTACAATCTTTTTTATGGGCAATGCCCGGGTAGAAGTCAGTAAAAAACAGATAAAAGGATAATAGATAAGCACTTGGGCGTTTTTATCCCAAGTGCTTATTTTTGTTATCTTATTCTGCAAACTTCCCGTCCATATAATCGCGATAGGCTTGGCGGATTTCTTCTTCGGTGTTCATGACAAAAGGTCCCCTCGCAACGATTGGCTCATTAAGTGGTTTTCCTGCATATAACAACACGCGTAGAGATTCCCTGGCGGTAATAGTAACTTCACTGATTTGTCCCGGCTCGCCTTTTCCTAGCAGAAGCACATTGCCTTTTTCGGCCTCTGTCTTACTTTTTCCAAACTGACCTTTCCCTTCTAAAACGTACATGAAGCCATTGTAGTCTCCCGGAAGATCCTGGGTAACGGTTGCTCCTGGTTGTAAGTTGATTTCAACCATTGTCACCGGAACATAATTTTTCGTTGTCGATTGAATGCCGCCTGATGAACCGGAAAAAATTCTGATTAATACCCCATCCTCTTCGCGCACTGGCATGTCTTTGGCACGGAGATTTTGATAACGCGGTTCTGCCATTTTGTGCTCACGCGGCAGGTTCACCCATAGCTGCAAGGAATGAACGGTCTCTCCTTCAGCCGGGTCTTCGATATGGATCACGCCTTTTCCGGCTGTCATCCACTGGACATCACCAGGCTCAAGCTCCCCCCGTCCCGCTTTATTATCCTGATGCTCAAGTTTTCCCTCAATCACATAAGTCACTGTTTCAATCCCACGATGCGGGTGGAAATCAAAGGTACCTTTTTTAAAAAAATCTTCTGCTAGAAATAGAAATGGATCTGACTCTTTCATTTGATTTGGATCCAAAACCATTCCCGCTATATGTATCGGACTATTCTGGTGATGCTGTACCGTCCAAACACGGTCAATACCCCTTTGGAAAATTTCACTCATGTTTGTATCCTCCCTTTGTAAATCATGATAATGGTATCGTTATCGAGATGTTTTATCAAATTTAAGGATTGTTATGTGCAAAAAAGGGATTCGCTCATTGAAACTATAAATTCGCCCATTAAACGCCGAAATTCGCTCATTAAATCTGTAGATTCGCCCATTAAATACGTGGATTCGCTCATTGAATTCCGAAAAGCGCTCATTGAAATATATTCGGAAAAATATTTTACAAAAATCGATAAAATTCGGCAGGAATTTCTATACTACTACTAGAATTCATTCATAAATTGAGAGGAGTGTTTATTTTGCTAATAAAAGAACGGACAAAACCATTAATTATGCTTATATTAGAAGCTTTACTGCGGCGACTCCCCAACAGTCACCAAAAGTACCAACAAATTTTAGAAGAGCTTGGAAGGAGGCAGGCCGGCTACCTTGGTGAGAAATCGCTCGAGTACTATTATCGTGACCTTCCACAGCAGAAATATATGATCCTCCACGATTTAAACCTACCTGATGGTGACTACAACTGCCAAATTGATACCCTACTTCTAACACCTGAATTTGCCCTAGCAATCGATGTAAAAAACATGGCCGGAAAGTTAATATTTGATACTGAAAATGAACAGTTTATTCAAATCAACAATGGTATTGAAAAAGGATACGGTTATCCGATTGCTCAGGGAGAAAGACATCAAAAATACTTACAGAAACTTCTTGCTGCAAATCATATCCCTCCAGTTTCAGTTGAATATTTAGTTGTGATTAGTAATAGCTATAACATATGCTGTTCCAGGAAAAAATGCCTACAAAGTTAAACCTCGAGTATGTAAGGCCGACGTCTTCTTAAACAAAATTACCCTTTTAGAGAAACAATATCCGAAACCGCTATTGACCGCTAAAGACCTCCGTAAGCTTTGCCGCCTCTTAATGAAAATGAATACCCTTCCGACAAGCTATGTATTGAATAAATACGGTATTCAGAAATGTGACCTGTTAACGGGTGTCCACTGTCCTACCCACTCTAATCATTCCCTTGTCAGTAAGAACCAAAAATGGTACTGTCCTGCCTGCGATACTTTTCCAAAAGATGCACATATTAACGCACTGAACGATTATTTTCTGCTGTTTGGTCAGACGATAACAAATAAGCAGTTTCGGGAATTTGCTCATATAAAATCACGGGATGTAGCAAAAAGAATACTGCTATCTTGTAATCTGCAATGCCTTGGAAAGTACAGATCCTGGTCCTATGCTCCAAAGAGCTTCCCATGGTGAGTTTTAATTTCAAATTTATTAACAGGATAAAAATGATTCGCTCATAAAGCTGCGAAATTCGCCCATTAAACTCCTAAATTCGCTCATTAATTCTGTAGATTCGCCCATTGAACGCAGAAATTCGCCCATAAATCAAAAATGCACCACTTGAATTACCCCATTTAAGAAAAATATCGATCAAAACCAATAGAGGACACCTAAATTAGGTGTCCTCTATCATAATATTAAGGAAAGCTAGCATCTTTTTCAAAAAATGCCCCCTCGTTATACCTCGAGATCCTTTCCTTCTTCGACTACATGGAACAGAAGATGGGCTAGATGATGAATCGGGCCATATTCTTCCTCGTCCTCATCGTCTGGTTCCTCATTAAACTCCATGTCATTTAAGAATAGCGCCATAAATTCGTAAAAGTCCTTCAATTGGAAGGAATAGCAGCCAACTGGGTCTTCATTGTCTTCCTCATAATGCAATACCATATAAGAGAGGTCTCCGTCCTCATCTTCTGCATCAAAAAACACAAATAGACCAATGTTTGTGTCGAGCTCAAATAAATGCCTTGTTCCACCTTCCGAGGCTTTCGTAAAATCTTCTTGACTAAGCTTTTGAATCTGCATGCTATCTACATTATCTTCTTGATGGAATCCGACAACAAATGATTTCATGTTTTCCTCCTTCATTCTTTCCGTAATAAAAAACACATGTCAATAGCATGCCCTAATTCAAGCACGTTTCATTCCTAATCAGCTAAAAATAGATAAAAAGGTGACATCATTAATCACACTGTTTCTCTTCCCCTTCAAAATGTTCATTTAAGAGTGTATTTTCACTTGGAGCGAAATTAACTGACTGTAAACTCATTTTCGGTTCCAGTCCGTAAAGTTCGTCGACTGATTTCCCCTCATTTTTCTCACTTGGAGATTTTTCTTTTTTCATTTTTATCACCTCTTTCATAATAATATTTTCCTAGTATTGTCTGCCTTAATTTTAATTAACATTCCAATCCTCAAAAAAAACCCCTGATCAGTTCAGGGATTTTTAATAACGATCAGCCAATTGGCGGTTGAATGGGATGATATGCAGGTCCACCAGTTGAATAGGCCATGTCACTGCTTGACGTTGACACTTTCACATCCTTAGTTGAAGTAAAAAGTGCAATCAGTGAGATTGAAAACATTATGACAACAAACTTTTTCATATAAATTGCCTCCTTTGATTTAAGTTATTTTATTTAAATAAGTAACGGCATCAATAACCAGACCCTTTTGATTGTAATAATCTGCAAGCATTTTATAAAAACAGGTTAGGTCATCACTATGTTCATTTTCCTCTTCAAAGTAGGGAATTACCTTAGATTCCAAATATTTAAACGCTTTTGCTGGCGAGGTCATGTGGAGGAGATAAAATTCCGCCAAGAGTCTATATTTTTTAACCCCCAGCTCTTTTGACAATAAGTTAACTTCTTGGAAGCAATCTTTTGCTTTTTCGATGGAGTTAAGTGAATGGTACAGCTCCCCAATCGCATGTAATGTGACTAGATAGTGCTGATTTTTGTTTGGCTGCAAGGCCAAACTTTTTTGATAATAGTACAGAGCTTCCTTTGCATTCTTCATTTTAAATTGCAAATGGCCCATATTATGATAGATCTGGGGAAGTAATTTATCTTTCTTTAATAATTCTGCGTTGCGGATTAAGTGCTGAAAATACTCCTGTGCTTCCTCATATATATTGGAGTGGGTATAATTAATCCCGAGCAGCATAAGTGTATGGAGAATTCGGATGAAGTTATGCTGATTCATGAATATTTGCAGGGCCATCTTACCAAAATGGATAGCATGTCCTGATTGCTCAAGTGAGCTTTTTACAAGTGATCGATGATAGAGAAATTCCCCACTTGATACTTCATTATTATTTTCTGTATGTAAAACATCGAGGATATCATCCGCATTTTGATATTGACCCTTCCACATTAAGAATATCGCATGATAGTATCGAAATAAATAATCTTCATGTTGGGAAAAATTTTTCTTTTGCTTATATAAAAGAGCTCTTTGATGCTCTGCATCTTCAACAAGTCCCTTAAATATAAGATATCTAAATTTATATAGCTCGTAAATATACATATATTTGGAGAATGGGATGAGGTGTTCTATTTTCACTAGTTTCTGATAATTTTCTTCTATTTCATCCCTTAGATAAAAATTAATCTTACCGTCTAGACTCCTAAGTAAGATTTTGATTTTTTCTTCTTTTTCCTCCATCTCTTCTAGGCTTATATTTAGCCGCTTGAGTAACAGGGAAATTGTTTCTTCGTTTGCTTCTTTAGAATTGTTTTCAATTTTACTTAAATGCGGGACTGAGCAAATCCCTTTGGAAAGCTCTGCTTGGGTAATTCCTCTTTGCGTTCGATAGAATTTTATTAAGGCTCCAAATTCCATATTGCCACCAGATGCACCTTTCTTTTATACCTATTTTACAACAAATGGCTCCCTACTGATAGTTATTTCTAATTATTTGGAAATTTTAGAGTTAAATCTCAAAGGGTCATCAGGCTCCCTAACCTGATAACCCTTATATGATTTATTTTATCCTTGGAAAACCGAATCCTGATGTGTAATCATCACCCGCCGCTGATCCAGTACCTCCTTTAATATCATAAACTTTCGCACGGTTTTGAAGTTCTATTCGTAGTTGGACATTCGACATGGATGGACTGGCTGCCCAAATCTTGGCTGCAAGCCCTGATACATGTGGTGTCGCCATCGACGTTCCACTAATGGTGTTATAGCTGCCATCATTCCAAGTCGACTCAATTGCTCTTCCTGGTGCAGATACCTCTACATCACGTTCTTGAATCACATAGTCTCCATCCGAATTTGGGTTCCCTCGCGATGAAAAGTCTGCGACACGATAGGTGCCATTTTCCTGGACATTTTCTAATGCCGCAACCGCTACAACATTCACCAATGCCCCAGGATATCCAATACTATTGCTGGTAGGACCATCATTTCCGGCAGCTGCAACAACTAGTACACCCTTTCCATAGGCATAATCCACTGCACTGGATATAAGTGAATCCTTAGTACTAGACCCAAGCGACATAGAAATGATCACGTGCGCTCCTGTGCTTTTGGCTTCGTCAGCTACCCTGCGAATCGCTGCTGCAATATCATCAGAATAACCGCTGCCACGGTTGTTTAATACTTTATAGGACCAAAGCTTTGCATCTGGTGCGACTCCGTAAATTCCTTGACCATTACTCCCGCCGTTCGCAAGCACGGTTCCGGAGACGTGTGTTCCATGGCCATTGCCATCGGCGCAGCTTCCCTCAACCAATGAAGTCTTGTTTTGCGAAAAATCCTTACATTGTTCTATATTTCTAGTTAAATCAGCATGATTTACATTAACACCGGTATCAAGGACCGCTACCTTTATTCCGCTTCCACCTGATGTTTTAGCGACAGTTGCATCGTTATACATCGCTTGAATCCCCCATGGTGTTTGATCACTAGGAATTGATCCTGCAGTACCACCAGGCTTCGCTGCTAATTCTGTGTTAGATATAAATTGTAATTCTGGTAATCTTTCAATTGTTAAATTCTTATTGTTTAATAGTGCTTGATATTGCTTTGCATTAACAGTTGTTGAAAATCCTTGGCTTGCAAAATCCCAGCGGACACCGAAATTCGCTTTGACTCTTGCCTTTTCAGAGGCTGGGCCTTGAATTAGCACCCGATAAGATTCCTGTCCGTTTGTTCGCTCCCCGAATGCTGCGGTTGCAGACATTGAAATAACCATCATAAAACTAAGTAGTGCAGATCCTATAATTTTTCTTTTCTTCAACCAGAAACTCCTCCTTTTACTATTGATATTTAAGCCTATTCAAAAAATCAATAGTAAATATCAAATAATCAGCACTATATAATTGGGAAAACTTTTAATTTTCTATTACGATAAAATAGAGGAAAATGTAAAAAACCAGCCCTATGCAGGACTGGTTATCTAAAAATATTTCTTTTTCCAAAAAACGAAGGCTGTTAAACTTGTTAAAAAAGCAGAGATTACTAGTGGTATAGCATAGGAATGAGTAGCATGCTGGAATGGTATATCAACGTTCATCCCATAAAAGCTCGCTACCATCGTTGGGAAGGATAAAATAATTGTAATGGAAGTTAAGAATTTCATTACAATGTTTAAGTTATTAGAAATAATCGATGCAAAGGCATTCATCATACCTGTTAAGATCGAGCGATAGGTTTCGGCCATTTCAATCGCCTGTGTTTTTTCAATAATAACATCTTCTAATAAGTCCTTGTCTTCTTCATACATTTTTAAATAGTTAAAGCGTAAAATTTTATCGAGGACAACCTTATTTGACTTTAACGAGGTCGTAAAATAAACCAAACTTTTCTCTAAAGCCAGAAAGGCGAATAGCTCTTTATTTTTCAACGATTGATGAACAACGCGTTCAATTTCATTTGTTTTCTTGTTAATTTGCTTTAAGTACCGAAGATAATAAGAAGAGATGACAAACAGAATTTGCAACGCAAAGCGTGTCTTTTTAAACGTAAAAAACTCTTTCACTCTGTTTTTCCGAAATTCTTCTAAAATCGGTGTATCTTTTAAGGAAACGGTAATGATACATTCGTCCGTAAGAATTATACCGATTGGAATGGTTTCATAACCAGCAAAACCATCTTCATCATGAACAATGTAGGGAAAATCGACAATGATATAGACCCGGCCATCATCACGTTCAATCCTCGGGCGTTCTTCATCATCCAGGGCATCTTTGATGATATCAACATCCACTTGAGCATCCATTGATACCTTATTAATTTCTTCTTGTGTTGGGGCATACATATTGACCCAGCAGCCTTTTGAGATTACATCTACTTGTTCTAAAACTTTTGTCTCCGTGCTTTTAAATATTTCCAGCATGACTTAACCTCCTCACTCAATTTGTTTGAGGAAGCCAACAACCTTTTCTAGAGTTGATATTCTTGATATTCAATTCAATCCATTCAAAGATAACATTGACTTCCCCTCGCCTACTTGGGTCCGGGTCTACGGAATAACTCAAAAATATCAACTCCCTCTAACCTTTTATATATCCTTTCCTATCATAAACCCAAATCATCGAAAGTACAAAGGAGTTTTTTTGGAATTATTCATCTTCCTCAAAATAGGGATTTAAATGAATTAAAACTTCTTGAATGTTATCAAATTTATCCATAAGATTTTGTTTAATTAATTTTGCGAGGTCATGCCCTTGCTTGATCGTTTTAAAGTGATCGATTGCTATACGTAAATCCACCAATACATAATGACCCAGTTCTCTTGCTCTAATCCGGTCAATTCGTTTTACCTCTTGGAACTCGTTTACAACCGCGATGTATTCTTGAAGTGTCTCTGTATTAATATTACGTTCAAGTAAAATATCAAATGCCTCTGTTAACATTTCCCTCGCTATTTTAAAAATTAAATAGGCGACAAAAATACTTGCTGCCTTATCCCCGTATAGTAAAAAATGGATATCGAATCGATTACCGGCTATTGAAAGGAGAACCCCGATTGCAGCAGCAATTGATGCGACAATATCTGCTTTATGGTCTAGGGCAATCGCTTCAATGGCTTTACTCTTATTCTGTTTCGCAACCTTTAATGAACTGCGGTATAAAATAACTTTGGTTACATACGAAAATAGAGCGACCCACATCGCCAGCATGCTTGGTGATTCCACTTCATGAAAGAAACCGCTAATGCCTTCGTAAACCACATAAATGGCGACGAGAAAAAGCAATATACCAATAATGCCTGAAACAATGACTTCGGCCTTCCCATGTCCATAAGGATGTTCATCATCGGCAGGCTTATTAGCAATTTTAATCACTAACAGCACAATGACTGAAGCAAAGACATCTGCTGCTGAATGGATCCCATCCGCAAAGACCGCGTCACTATGTCCATACCAACCAATGACTATTTTTCCTAATGTAAGAATAATGTTACTGATTACACTGATCCAGGCTACTTTTTTAGCCAGAGTTTCTCTCATCTCCATAAGTAAACCACCTTTAAAATTACCTCTAGAAATCATAGCAAACGTAACCTAGATGGGTCTAGAGAAAAAGTCTTGCCTGCTTCAAGATATGTTGGGCATATACAAAATCATAATCCTTCTTCACCTTGACTTTCCTCTTTTACCATTTCGATCTCTTCAACAACAGAAATTTTATTGATTTGGT
Source organism: Bacillus sp. ISL-77 (assembly GCF_018613105.1). Taxonomy (NCBI): domain Bacteria; kingdom Bacillati; phylum Bacillota; class Bacilli; order Caryophanales; family Bacillaceae; genus Bacillus; species Bacillus sp. ISL-77. The sequence goes on along the minus strand of NZ_JAGGQY010000034.1, from coordinate 29,524 downwards.
CATGCAGAAAATGAAAAGCTTCGTCTAATTCTTCCCGAGATGGGAATTCATTTTTTTCATTCATAATGTAACCTCCATTTGAGATTTATTTTTTATGGGGAGTAATCCTGTTAAAAAAAGAAAAAAATACCCTTGTATCAAACATAAAAGGGAGGAATTAAGATGGACAATAAGAATCAGAAAGCTAATCCAAAAAAAGAATTGGCAGGTAGTTTCTATCATCCAAGTTATTATCAAGAATCGGATGACCTTTCTGCCGGGCTTGCCACTACACATGAGCAAGCTAGTGACACGTATACTGAAGGTGAAATTGGTGCCGTTATTGATGATGTAAATGGTAAGGATATCCCCATTCCACAAAAAGGCTACGATAAACAATAAAATTGGAGAAAACAGCTCTCACTTGAAAGCTGTTTTCTTTTTTTAATCCATCATTTTTCATCATGATCAACGTAAGGGTCGTGTTCAAATGCAGGTAAATCCCCAAAGCTTGTCATGATTCCTTCCTCATCAAGGGCATCTTCGTATTTTTCATGCTGAGGGTTTGGATAAACCTTGATTTCCTTTCCATACATGTCATTTCCAACAAAATTTTCATAGTCCTCAACATAGCCAATATTTTCGTCTGCTTCAGAATAGATATCACTATAACTATCCTGTGGGAAGGCTAAATCGGATGGAGTTTCGGATGTTCCCCATGCTGCAACCGTCTGCCAAGAATCTTCGGCATCATATGCTACATTCTCATCTTTTTCATCCATATCAAACTTACCAAATGGCGGCATCCAAACGCCTTCTTCAACTGGTCGTTTGTGAGAAGTAACCTGATCGGGGCTGTGCTCAATACAATAGGTTGTATTTGGCAAGGCCTCTAAACGTTCTAACGGTATTTCCTTTCCGCATACCTCACAGTTTCCATAGGTTCCATTTTCCATCGCTTCTAATGCATGATTTATATTTCTTAGTTCAAATTGATAATGTTCATTTAAAGCAATATCTTTCTCCCGTTCATATAATTCTGTTCCTTCATCAGCTGGATGGTTATCAATGCTGGATAACTCCCCCATTGACTCATGAAAATGACCTCTTTCTAATCCAAAATGATCATTTTGTTCTAAATGCCCTTCCACTTCACTCTTTTCCTGTAACAACTGTAACCGTAACTCAGCTAGCTGCTGTGTCGATAACATGTGATAAACCCCTTTCAATGAAAAGCGCAATTATTTATTACTCGATCTATTTCAGCATTTATTGTTTTTATTTTTTTCGTTCTCTTATATTTTCATTTTTTTCGTGGTTGATTATGTAATGAAAATTTAATTCCATCAAAAACCTAACTAATGCATCAATTTTTAACTGAATAAGAATTGAACAGACGAGTATCTTAATAAATATCATTTAGGAGAAAAGAGGAGATAATGTGGTTAATGAAAACTTTGATAAATTCAGACAAGAGCAAAAGGAACATCAAGCAGTATATTTAGGTGGTAACAAAACGCAAAAGCCAGGCCTTAATGATCCAGAATATAATAATCAAGATAATACCGACAAATCACCAGGAGCAACCGGACGGGATATTTAGTTAAAGGAGAATTTCAATGAGTAAATCTAAAGCCGGTGCGGGCGAAAAAAACGACATGAAATGGTGGCAGCTTTCCTTATTTGGAGTCGGTTGCACAATTGGGACAGGTTTTTTCCTTGGCTCTGGTTTAGCAATTAAGATGACTGGCCCATCTATTTTAGTTGCGTTTATGATCGCTGCCCTTGGTACCTATTTTGTCTATGATGCTCTGTCAAAGATGACTTCCCAAGAGCCTCTTAAGGGCGGTTTTAGGTCGTATGCCAAGAAAGCCTATGGAAGATGGGCAGGATTTAGCAGCGGCTGGGTTTACTGGTCCTCAGAGGTGCTAATCATGGGAAGCCAAATGACGGCCCTCTCCATTTTTTCTCGTTTCTGGCTTCCAAAAGTACCTTTATGGATTTTCGCCACAATATACGCTGTTTTAGGATTAGCCGTTATTTTAATTGGAGTAAAAGTTTTAAACAAGCTCGAAAATATTCTTGCCATCTTAAAAATCTCAGCGATACTAATGTTTATCGTTATTGCTTTGCTAGCCATTTTTGGGGTCATTAATGGGGATCACCCGATTCATTACCCGAATAGTAGAAGCGAAATCCTTCCACATGGCTTTAAAGGTTTGTGGTCGGCTGTAATATTTGCTTTCTATGCCTTCGGGGGAATAGAAATCTTAGGTTTAATGGCAACAAATTTAAAAGATCCAAAGGAGGCTCCAAAAGCAGGAAAAGTGATGTTGTTTACGCTGATGGTTATTTATGTTATTTCCATCGGCCTAGCGGTCATCATCGTTTCATGGAATCAATTTAATACAAAGGAAAGTACATTTGTGGTTGCCTTAGATGCTTACCATCTAACTTTTGTTCCGCATTTATTTAATGCAGCATTAATTATAGCAGGATTTTCGACAATGACAGCATCTCTTTATGGCGTTACAAGCGTTCTTGTTACCCTTGGAGAAGAAGGCGATGCACCTGAAAGTTTTTCAAAACAGGGAAAATTAAAGGTTCCACTCCCTGCACTGCTAGTTACAATGCTTGGAATTACTGCGTCGATTGTATCCGCACTGGTACTGCCAGATCAAATTTATGAGTGGGTGACAACAGGAGCAGCATTAATGCTACTTTATAATTGGCTCTTTATCCTTGCATCCTCAAGAAAAATCTTAGAGTTAAAGCTAAAGGAAAAAATAATGTATTCAATTGGTGCCCTCTTTATTTTAATTGCTGTCAGTGGAACACTTTTTCACAAAACAAGCAGACCCGGCTTTTTTATAAGCTTAGCCTTTCTTGTGATTATTGGAGCAATTACCTTAATCATGTCGTTCAAATGGAAAAAGACTAAGAAAAAAGTACTGAACCCTTGGCCAACGGCATAAAAAATCCAGCGAGTTTTTTCGCTGGATTTATTTTGTTATCCAAGTAAAATATTAAAGGCTTGCATGCCAAAATAAATCCCAAAGCCAATCAATGAAAGACCAGATAGGCAGGAAATGACTACAAGTAAATGGGCTGTTAAAAATTGTCTGAAGCTGCTAGCGACACTTGCCATCGCAATATCCCAGATTAAAAGTCCAATAAAAATTGCACTGCTATAAATCACTAATTGACCAGTATTATAGGTTGTAGCTGTTTTGGCAAGTACAGACCCATAAATACCTAACCAAAAAAGAATGGTTAACGGATTGGATATCGACATTAGGAACCCAGAAAAAAAGGATTTGATCAGCGGTTCCTTCCCTCTGGAATGCTCTAAATTAATCTTCCCTGCATTCATAAAGGTTTCTATGCCTGTATACATCAGTACAAAACAACCAAAAAACCAGAGAAAGGTTTGCATAAATGCAGTCTCAAGAAATTGGACAACTCCTATGTAAACAACAAACATATATATGCCATCTGCGACAACTGCACCTACTCCAATAAGCCACGAGTTCATAAAACCGTTTCTTATGCCTCTGTCTATTTGCGCGGCATTAATCGGTCCAATAGGAGCCGCTAGTGACAATCCTAAAAGTATGTAGCTCAAAAATACATTCATCCATATCTCTCCCCTAATAAATGAGTAGAAGCTTGTCTATCCATTTTTATTCAGAGAAATAGGTTTGTACGACAAAAAAATAAAATGAGCTTACTACTACTTCAGGAAAACTAACACGCTGTTTTTAGATTTTTGAAGACAAAATACTTTTGTCCAAGATAATTGGCTATTGTATACAAAGTACTCCCTAATAGAACGGAAGCATTTTCCTTAATAGACGTGCTAAGAAGAACAAATTGACTTGCCAGCCCGACCAATTTCTCACTACAGAAATAGGCGGAAAAATAACAAATAAAAAGAAGCGCGAAAAACCTGGGCAGACCTCTATGGAAGGAAACATTACTTTTAAACGTAAACGTCCGATTTAATAAAAAGCTTACACATGCCCCGATCGCATTTCCTGCAAACGTGGATGTCCAGTAGGATAAGCCCACAACGTTAAGAAGAAAGAACATAAAAGTCAAACCAATAATTGTATTTACAATGCCTACAAGGAGAAATCGAACAAGTGAGTTAGTTGTTGGTTTCAGATATTTGTCTAAGGTCAAGATTATAAAACTCATCCTCTACTGTTTGATTAAGCAAATGGTGTCTTGGTTTTGGCAGATTAAAGGAATCGATATCAACAATATACTTTGGACGCTGTTTTGATTCTTTATAAATTTTCCCAACATACTCGCCAATCAATCCGATTGCAATTAACTGCAGGCCGCCAATAAGCCAAATCGAAGTAATCAGTGACGTCCAGCCCGTCTCGGTATTCCCAAAAAACTTTAGCGTTAAAAAATAGATTCCAAAGAATAGACTCAAGAAAAAAGAAACCAATCCGATGATTAACACAAAGCGAATCGGCGAAACAGAGAAGGAGGTAATTCCGTCAAAAGCAAAGGCGAGCATCTTTTTTAACGGATATTTCGTTTCACCCGCTTGCCTCTCAAGCCTGTCATAATAAACTACATCCGAGCGAAAGCCGAGGAGAGGAACAATCCCTCGTAAAAATAAATTGACTTCGCTAAATCGTTCTAACTCTTGCACTGCTCTTTTACTCATTAATCGGAAATCGGCATGATTATAAACGAGGTCAACTCCCATCTTTTCCATGACCTTATAAAAGCCTTGGGCAGTACTTCGTTTGAAGAGAGTATCCGTGTTACGCCCCTTCCTTACACCGTAAACAATTTCACACCCTTCATGAAACTTCAGGACAAACTCACGGATTACATTGATATCATCCTGTAAATCTGCATCAATGGATACAACGCAATCAGAAAGATCCTTTGCTGTAAATAAACCAGCAAGTAATGCATTTTGGTGACCTACATTTCTGGATAATTTTAAGCCTCGTACAAATTCATTTCTTAATCCCTCTTTATAAATCAATTCCCATGTTCGATCCTGACTTCCATCATCGACGAACAATATTTTGCTTTGTTTAGAAACAAGCCTATCGTTAATCAGCTCTTTCACCAATTGCTGAAGCTCAGCAATGGTCAAAGGTAAAACCTCCTCCTCGTTATAGCAAGGCACAACAATTGTAAGAACTGGTTCCATCATCTGTTTAAAACCCCCGCTGTCTACAAAGTCTTGTATAAATAAATTTTCCATGCTGATGTTTTCGATTCGAATACTTTCATTAGCAATAATTGATTTTCTTTCGCGTTATCGATAGGCAGCGCCGAAAAAATAAAGCGGCCTCCCATTTTTTTAAAGACACCCGTATTCAGTTCTAAATGTTTCAAATGACGTTTAGAATCTTTTTTGATCATATAATGTTTTCCAAGCTGTGCGGTAAAAATATAACAACGGCCGCCCCATTTATCAAAATATCTGCGAACCTTTTTATTTTTAGCCAATTCCCTTTCAATTATTTTCCTAAACTGATGTTTATAGGTTAATGGATAAAAATTATTATAGGTATCCAGTGTGTAAAACCCGTTATATTGTGAGATAGCTGGGTGTATTCCTATACTGGCAACACGATATTCTTCCTTTGGAAGTGCGATATATTCCTCTATTTCATGGAACATTTCCTCAGCAAAAAATGCTTTGACAGTAGGCTTTTCCCGATAAATGATTTCATCATTAAATAGTCCCAAAAAGAGAAGTTGCAAGACGGCATACCACTTAGCTGTTCTAGCCCAGCTCTCTCCTTGAAGCGAAAGGACTTTTAATGCAAGGGCAAAGCCTGCATAAATCACCATCGGCCGTAAAAAATGATAACGGGCGAAATTAAAGGTAGCCAAAAAATGGAATCGCTTGACTATAGGTGCCCATCCCTCATAAAACCAAAAAGCATACCAGATCGATAGCACAATATTTAGTGAGAATAAAAAGACAAATAGACTTTCCTGCTTCCAAAGCTTTTTTCTGAAGACAATCCATATGGCGGTAATGGTTGCAGGTAAAATAAATAGCGTATGAACCGTCATCACATGGGTGTGTCCGAGCAGATAATTTTTTATGGTAAGCCTGATCGCTCTCCAAAAAGGCAAGGTGGCATGAAGATACTCGTCCCGACTATTCGGTTCATCAATTAATAGAAATGAAAAAATGAGCCGATATTCAACGAACATAAAAATGACGGTCATATAAATAATCGCTGCCAAAAAACGAAGGTTCCATCCCTTCCCTCTTAAACCATCAGTTAACCATAAGAACCCGATCGCAGTTATAAAAAAGAAAAATCCTAAAACAATGCTTGCATAAAAAGGTATGAGGGTGAGAACCAAAAAATCCGACCAAGCTCCCTCACCTTTGCGAATGTTAAGAAGTGCCCAAAGCGCAAGCGGCATCCCCAACGTACTCAACATCCCAGACGGCCAAAAAGGCGTTAAGGCAAAGGCAAGAGCCGTTCCAATTTGTAAAAACAGCCACTTCTCCCCAGGTAAAAAGTGTTTTTTTAAGAGCCAATACATGCCAAAAAAAGCTACGATTCTTGTCAGGGCTTGGCTTAAACCATAGGCGATCATTGTTGGGAAAAGTGCGTAAAGCCAGACAATGATACTGTATTCAGTCCCAAAGGCATTTCTCGATAATTGTCCATTGATGATTTGGGGTATCGTCGCATTAACAGGACCGAACATTTCTCCACTTCTCGCTAAAACCTTATACCAAGCCAGGTTCGAATCAAGATTATCATGAACACGTATATGCGCATTTTCCTGGAGAATAAATAGTGGAGAAAGATAGACCGCTATAACAAGCAGAGCAATGATGATAAATCTTTGCTCTTTTTTGGTTTCAATAAGCACTCTTCTTCACCTCATAGGTCAAAACTTAAAAAGGACAATTCCGTTTTAACGTTTGCCTATTGGGAAAATAATATTCCCATTTGACAAAAATAAACCTTCCGGGTTTGCCGGAAGGTTTTATGTTTTGGACATGAATTATTGTTTTCGAAAATTATAATAGACATTTAATAGAGAATCGAGTTTCTGGCTGCATTGTACTACATTTGGATTAGAATAACCGTAAAGATGCGCTAATTCAACCATTTCTAACCTTGTTTTTTCAATTTTTGATAGTAGCGTATTTAAACCAATCCCCATGAAACCAACCCTCTTTCTATGTTGTAACTATATTAATGTAATAACCATAATTTATAAGTTTTAAGCATTAAATACAAGTAGGTTAGAGAAAAATATTCGTATCTTTTGTGAACATTGACCTATTTTTAAAATTATCAAGTAGTCCTATTAGATCGATTCTTTTTCGTCAATAATAGGAATAACTGTTTCAGCAACAAATCTAAGTGATGGAGCTAGATCACGAGAAAAGAGGTGACATTCGTGCCGAACAGAGTATATATCAGTTTCTTGCGTTTACCGCTCCTCGTTCGAATTCTATTAATTGCGTTGCTAGTGTTTCTCTCATTTGGAATATCCATTCATTTATTAGAACCTGATACGTTTCCCACCATTTTTGATGGCATTTGGTGGGCCATTATTACTGCATCAACAGTCGGATATGGCGATTATGTACCACATTCCTTCTTAGGCAGACTAACAGCGTTAATTTTAATACTGTTAGGTGTTGGTTTTGTTTCCTCCTATTTTGGAACATTGGCAGCCGCTGCCGTTACAAAACAAGATGCCTTATCTGAAGGAAGAATTCCTTTTAAAGGCGAGGGCCATATCATCATTATCGGTTGGAATGAACGATCAAAAGAGTTAATAAGTAAACTTACCAACACGAAATACTCTCAGATGATTGTTTTAATAGATGAAACACTTGAAGCAAACCCAGTAAAATCAAGGTTTGTCCACTTTATCCAAGGGAAAGGCCATGTCGATGAAACGATCATTAAAAGTGATATCAATCGAGCCGAGAAGGTGCTGATTACTGCTGACAGAGGAAACGAGGAGCTCCAAGCAGATATGAATAGTATTCTAACCTTACTCACGATAAAGGGAATTTGTGCGCAAGTAAAATGCATCGTTGAAATACTAACGGCTGAGCAAGTAATCAATGCCTTAAGGGCTGGTGCCGACGAGGTCATTCAATCGAATAAACTGACATGTGTTTTTATGGTTAACAGCCTACACTCAAATGGGAATGGACTCTTATCAAACATTGTTCATGAGTTACAGGAAAGCAGATTGTCCTCCTATCGAGCCGAGGAACAGGAGATTGGAAAGCCCTTCAGCGATGTTTGCCATATCCTTTTAAAAAAGGGCTTCCTTCTGATTGGGATTCAAAGAGGGGATGAAACCTTGCTGAATCCATCCCACTCCTTGCCTATCGAAGAAAATGATCAACTGTTAATTTTTAAATAGCCTAATCAGCTAGGAGCAGCATTTCCAATTCCTGTACCAATGCTTTCCCTTCATCGATATATGCTTGTGGAAAGCTAGCATCCTTATCGACAGGCTCCTGAAACTGATTGATGGTTCCAGAAAAGGTGCCTGTTCCTGCTTCGTCATCTAGTTCTGCCTCAAATAGGTGCGACAAAAGAAACGGTCGTCCTAGCTTAACGGTACAATTATTAGCATCAAGCTGCCCGTCGACTGCTTGAAAGGGCAAGCGCAAGAACTGATAGCCTTCTTCTTCACCACCATTAATTTTGTAATCAAATGCACCATGATCATAATCCCAGTTCCCGCCAATCGTATAGCCGATTGGTTTTAGTTTTTTTTCAAGCTTATACAAATCAAACTGCTTACCTTCCACCTTTGATGGTACCTCAATCATAAAAATTTACCCCCTAATTATCGATACAATTAGTTTCTCCAAATCAGGTAAATTTCAATAAAAAAAAGAGAACTGATTTATTCACTATCAGTTCTCTTTCTGGTTTATTATAATCGTTTTTCTAATTCTGCCTTTTTCTCTTCATATCCCGGTTTTCCTAAGAGAGCAAACATATTTACTTTATAGGCTTCTACCCCTGGCTGATCGAAAGGATTTACACCCAGTAAGTAGCCGCTCATCGCGCAGGCCTTTTCAAAGAAATAAACAAGATAGCCTAATGTATATTCATCCATTGCTGGAATATTAACAATTAAGTTCGGCACGCCGCCATCTGTGTGGGCAAGCATTGTTCCTTGAAATGCCTTATTATTAACAAAGTCAACCGTTTGACCAGCGAGGTAATTCAGCCCATCTAAATCATTCTCGACAGCTTCAATTTTCAACTCGTGGCGCGGCTTGTCGACCTTAATAATGGTTTCAAATAAATCACGACGACCTTCTTGAACATATTGTCCAAGCGAGTGAAGATCCGTTGAAAAATTTGCTGAAGATGGATAAATACCTTTTTGGTCTTTCCCTTCACTTTCTCCAAATAACTGCTTCCACCACTCTGAAAAATACTGTAATCCTGGCTCATAATTAATCAGCATTTCAATCGTCTTGCCTTTATTATAAAGCACATTTCTAACGACAGCGTATTGGTAAGCGGCATTATCTTCGAGTTCAGAATGACCAAAGTCGGTTTGCGCTTGCGCGGCGCCCTCCATTATTTTTTCAAGGTTTGCTCCACTTACTGCTATCGGAAGCAGCCCTACTGCTGTTAGGACAGAATAACGGCCGCCAATATCATCGGCGATCACAAATGTCTCGTAGCCCTCTTCTGTTGCTAAAGTTTTAAGAGCACCTCTTGCTTTGTCCGTTGTTGCATAGATTCGTTTGCGCGCCTCATCCTGACCATATTTTTCTTCAAGAAGCTTACGGAAAATGCGGAAAGCAATTGCTGGTTCGGTTGTCGTTCCCGATTTGGAAATAACATTAATAGAGAAGTCCTTTCCGTCAAGGACGTCGATTAGATCTCTCATGTAAGTAGAACTGATATTATTACCAACAAATATTACTTGAGGTGTCTTTCGTTTTTCTTTTGACAATGCATTGTAAAAACTATGCTGGAGCATTTCGATCGCAGCTCTTGCTCCAAGGTAAGAACCACCGATTCCAATGACAAGAAGTACATCAGAATCAGCTTTGATTTTTTCAGCTGATTTTTGTATGCGTGAAAACTCTTCCTTGTCATAGTTGGTTGGGAGTTCAATCCACCCTAAAAAGTCACTGCCTGCACCTGTTTGCTCATGTAGAGAATGATGAGCAACTTTTACAGCATCTCGTAAATATGTAAGTTCATGTTCTCCGAAAAAGCTTAATGCTTTTGAGTAATCAAAACGAACGTGTGTCATGCATGATCCTCCAAAAATTTATTTTTCACTAACCACTTTATCGAATGATGAGATGATTATCAAGGAAGGTCACTTCGTGTAAGCGCATCCAATTTCGACAAATTTCTTCACAATCGATATATTATAGTGATGCACGATAAATGGCCAATACATCCTCACGGTTTAACTTAGAAAAGTTTCCAAATTCTCCGTTTTCCATCGCTCTGTCCGCCATTAACTCAAGCTTCGAATCGTCAATGTCATAATCGGCTAACCGTGAAGGTGCTTCGATGCTATTCCAGAATTCACGTAACTTTTGAATGCCTTCAAGCCCTGCCTCTTCGGCACTCCTGCCTTCAGGATTAACCCCAAACACCCGAACAGCAAGCTGCTTAAAACGTTCCGGCTTCACCGCTAAATTATGACGCATCCAGTGCGGGAATAGGATGGCAAGACCGCCGCCATGTGGTATATCATAGACTGCTGATACAGCGTGTTCAAGATTGTGAGTAGCCCAATCGCCGCGATATCCCATATTCAAGATGCCATTGAGAGCCATTGTACCGCAATAAAGGATTGTTGCCCGGTGTTGATAATTTTCTAGGTCTGAGAGCAATTTTGGCGCGGTTTCCATTACAGTAATAAGCAGTGATTCACACATGCGATCTTGAAAGTCTGTATTTTCTTCTAAGTGAAAATAGTGTTCAAGGACATGTGACATCATATCGACCATTCCATATATCGTTTGATTTCTAGGAACCGTAAACGTATTAACTGGGTCTAATATCGAGAATTTAGGGTATGTTACTGGACTTCCCCAGCCATATTTTTCATTTGTTTCCCAATTAGTAATGACGGAACCTGGATTCATTTCTGAGCCTGTTGCCGCAAGTGTCAAGACGGTTCCAAAAGGAAGTGCATCTTCTGCAAACTCCTTTTTAATGACTAAATCCCAGGCATCCCCATCATACTTCGCTCCCGCTGCAATTAGCTTTGTACAATCAATGACACTGCCGCCGCCAACTGCCAACAAGAATTCAATCCCCTCTTGTTTACAAATTTCTACCCCTTTTCGTGCGGTAGTTATCCGTGGATTCGGTTCCACTCCCGGGAGTTCAAAAACCTTAGCACCGATTTCAGATAATAGGCTCATAACATTTTCATACAAGCCACTTCGTTTGATACTGCCGCCGCCATAGACCAGCAAAACCTTTTTACCATAACGAGGTATTTCTGTTTTTAATTGCTCCAACTCACCTTTTCCAAAAATTAATTTGGTTGGATTCGAAAATGTAAAATTTTCCAAAATAAAACACCATCCTTTACCTTTTTCATTATTAGTTATTATGGTTAAATTTGCAAAAACTAGCTAAGTTCTATACAAAAAAATTCCTGCATCTTGAATGATAAAGGGTTCCGTTTTCGGGTGCATTCTTAATAAATGGCATAGGAAATGACGTGTGAATTGGCACACGTCATTTTCTTTATTTATCAAGGTTTATTTAACATTTAAGAAAAACTGCCAAATTAACTGTCAATGTTACTGCCGATTAAGCTGTCAATTTTAATGTTTTTTAATTGCTAAGCGGTTCGGGTTGATGGAACAAATGGCATTTGCTATAAAGACTATTTCCACTATTTTTTCGAAGAGATTTGGCCTTCTTCGCTTTATGAAGACCACTTTCTCTGTTTTTCCAAAGGGATTTAGTCTTCATCGCCTTTATGAAGACCACTTTCTCTGTTTTTCCAAAGGGATTTAGTCTTCATCGCCTTTATGAAGACCACTTTCTCTGTTTTTCCAAAGGGATTTAGTCCTCATCGCCTTTATGAAGACCGCTTTCTTTGATTTTCCGAAGGGATTTGGTCTTCATCGCCTTTATGAAGACCTATTTCTCTGTTTTTCCCAAGGGATTTGGTCTTCATCGGCCTTATAAAGAAAACTCACCAATATGCGGAGAGTTTTTACGTTTTAATATACCAATTGCTATGTCTAAACTTTTGTCATTTCGGCTTTATATTTCAGAAAAGCACCTCAAAACGGAACCCTGCATCTTGAATAATGCAAGGATTTTTTTTATACCCATCCTCTAAACAGGGAGGCCTCCGCCATTTTTCTTACACCAACCATATATGCGGCTAATCGCATATTGACGTTGCTAGTTTGCGAAAGATGATAAATGTCATGAAACGATTTGATAAGCTTGGTACGTAATTTAACTTCCACCTCATCTTCACTCCAATATAACCCCTGCTTATTTTGAACCCATTCAAAATAGGAGACTGTAACTCCTCCAGCACCGGCCAAAACATCTGGAACGAGCAGAATCCCCCGGTCTGTAAGAATATTCGTTGCCTCCAGCGTCGTCGGTCCATTTGCCGCTTCTACGACAATTCCTGCTTTGATGTTAGAGGCATTTTCAGCTGTAATCTGATTTGAAATCGCTGCAGGGACCAACACATCACATTCCTGCTCTAGTAATTCTTTGTTAGTGATTGTCCCCTCAAAAAGCGAAGTCACCGTACCAAAGCTGTCTCGGCGGTCCAAGAGATAATTAATATTTAGACCATCAGGGTTATAGAGGGCACCATAAACATCGGATATTCCCACCACGATTGCTCCCGCATCATGCATAAATTTAGCGATATAGCTGCCAGCATTCCCAAATCCTTGGACAATCACACGGGCTCCTTTTACCTTCATTCCGCGTTTTTTGGCCGCTTCTTCAATACAAATGGTTACTCCCTTTGCCCCAGCCTTTTCCCGCCCTTCAGAACCTCCAAGTACAAGTGGCTTGCCTGTAATAAAACCGGAAGAGCCAAATTGGCGAAGACGGCTGTATTCATCCATCATCCAGGCCATAATCTGAGAATTTGTATACATATCGGGTGCCGGAATATCCTTTGTAGGTCCGACAATTTGACTGATCGCACGCACATAACCTCTGCTTAATCGCTCAAGCTCACCGAATGACATCGTTCGGGGGTTACAAAGAATCGCTCCTTTTCCCCCGCCAAAAGGCAAGTCAGCAATTCCGCATTTTAAACTCATCCACATCGATAATGCCTTTACTTCATTAGCAGTCACTTGAGGATGAAAGCGGACACCACCCATGGTCGGTCCAACCGCATCATTATGCTGTGCCCTAAACCCGCTAAAAATTTTTGTAGAACCATCATCCATCCGAACAGGAATTCTAACATCGGACATTCTTAACGGTTCTTTTAATAATTCGTACATTTCTTGGTTATAGCCTATTTTTTTTAATGCATCATGTATAACAATCTGTGTTGATGTGAGTAGGTTCAATTTCTCTATATCCTTTTCATCTTCACTACTCGTTACATCATAAATCCCCATTTTGGCACCCCTAGTTAGTAGTCCATTATCCTAGAACGTTTTTTATCCTTTCTATCGCCCAATCCAATTCTTCTTTACTGATCACCAGCGGCGGCGCAAAACGAATCACCGTGTCATGTGTCTCCTTACACAGTAGACCTTTGTCCTTTAATTGTTCACAATATTTGCGGGCCGGTGCCGTTAGTTCAACACCAATAAATAAGCCGCGGCCGCGAACATCTTTGATTAACGGATTATTAATTTCTTTTAATATACTGAGAAAATAATCACCAAGTTCAAGGGATTTTTCAGCAAGTTTTTCATCCATTAGCACTTCAAGTGCAGCAATCGAAACCGCACATGCTATCGGATTTCCACCAAAGGTAGAACCGTGCGATCCTGGATTAAAAACACCCAAAATATCTTTATTTGCAACAACACACGAAATGGGGAACACACCGCCGCCAAGTGCTTTACCGAGGATATACATGTCAGGTTCGATCCCTTCCCACTCGCAGGCGAACATTTTACCTGTTCGGGCCAAACCTGCTTGAATTTCGTCAGCAATAAACAGAATATTATTTTCCTTACATAAATCAAAGGCCGCCTTCATAAAGCCTTCAGGCGGAATGACAATCCCAGCTTCACCTTGAATGGGTTCAATTAAAAACGCTGCAGTATTAGGCGTAATCGCAGCTTTTAATGCCTCCAAATCACCATAAGGAATAAGTTTGATTCCTGGCAGCATTGGTCCAAATCCGCGTTTATATTCATCATCAGATGATAAGGAGACTGCCGTCATGGTCCTGCCGTGAAAGTTTCCAATACATGCAATAATTTCTGCTTGGTTCTCTGCCACACCTTTAACATCATAGCTCCAACGTCGCGCCGTTTTCACAGCCGTTTCCACTGCTTCCGCCCCTGTGTTCATTGGCAGCACCATTTCTTTATTCGTTAATTGACAAACTTTTTCATACCATGGGCCCAGCTGGTCATTATGAAAAGCACGCGAAGTTAACGTAACCTTATCTGCTTGATCCTTTAAGGCTTGAATAATTTTTGGGTGACGATGCCCTTGGTTTACCGCAGAATAAGCACTAAGCATGTCCATATATTTATTGCCTTCAGGATCTTCTACCCAAACACCCTCTGCACGAGTGATGACAATTGGCAATGGATGATAGTTATTCGCACCGTATTTCTCCGTTTTTGCGATTAATTCATTCGAATTAACGTTTCTTGTCATAATGAAATTTCCTCCATTTCAAAGCTGGGATATGTATATATAGTTCTATTGTAGCCGAGCTTGAAAAAAGAATGAACACTTCATCAAAACTTTTATTTATGAAAAACTTTATGTATAATTTGTGGCTTAAAAAAAAGCCTGGTCCGCTGCTAAATCATAGCATTTGGACTAGGCTTTTTTTAATATCTATTTTTTAATTAAATCTTCACGTTGTGACTGGTCAATCCATTCTTGGAGCTTATCTTTTAATGTGTTAAAGCCTTGTTGACCTTCCACATCTGGAATAATCGCAGCTGCTTGGCGTTTACGAGGCTTCTTTGCTTTTGGAGCAGCCTGTTGTTGAACAGGTGCTTCTTCAGTAGCACGGATGGACAGACCAATCTTGCCTGCACCTTCATCTACAGATAATACTTTAACCTTAACTTCATCGCCTACTTTAAGGTGGTCATTAATATCTTTCACGTAACCATGTGTAATTTCAGAAATATGCACAAGGCCTTGGGTATTATCGTCAAGCGCAACAAACGCTCCATATGGTTGAATTCCTGTAACTTTACCTGTTAATATACTTCCAGTTTCGATCTTTTCTGACATGAAAACACTCCTAAGTGATTAATTATTTTATCCATTATATATGCATTATAATATTATATCACAAAGAATGCCTTTAATCAAAAAATATTAAATATAAAAGGGCTCATTCGAAAATCTTAACATAATGTTCAAGTTGTGCAGGAGAAAGATATACCAAACGTGATACACTAATAGTGAGGAAATCTATTTTTAAAGGAGAGGTGAACCAAATGAATACAATCGGCCAAACCATTAAAAATGCCCGCGAAATGCTCAACATGTCTCAAGAGGAGCTGGCACAAAAAATCAGAGTTGGATCACAGACAATTGAGAAATACGAATCTGGCGAACAAATTCCAAGTACGCAGACACTGTTAAAGTTATCTACTGTTTTAGATCTCCCAGCTGCAGAGTTATTAAAACAATAACATATTCAACTTATTTTTTTGATGCAACGATCCTTATGGTAAAATAATCTGTTTTTTCTTTTCACGACTGTATAAAAAAAGGGAATACTGGAAAACCTCTATATCATAAGGCTTTCTAGTATTCCCCCCTTTTTTGAAGTGGACATCCAATAATGGTATGTCCCTTTTTTTTTCCTAAATTGCTAAATGGAACAAGAATCATTTGCTTTAATAGCTAGTAATACTTTTGCTACTTTCAGACATTTTTCCATTGGTATTACCTTTTCAAATGAAAATTCATAAATGCTTTGTATTTTTTTGGCCAACTCATCCGAGGCATCAAGTTCATGAATCGCTTGGATCGTATCAGCGATTTCTGTTTCATATCCTCCGTTGTTCAATTGGAATGGGTCCCACTCATTTAATACGTCAACATATTGCAAATTTATTTGAAGCTCTTTTCTCATATGCTTTTACTCCTAATTTTTGCTTTTAAATAGTATACCATAATACACCGTTTCACTTACTTAAGAACATACTCAGCTAGAACACTTTGAAGCTCGTAGATGTTCAAGTTCTTGTTAAATTGTTTTTGTAATGGCAGGGCATTTCCAGAAATCCATATTTTCAGTTCCGCATCTAAATCAAAGTTACCCGCAGTTTCAATGCTGAAATGTGTAATGCTTTTATAGGGAATGGAATGGTATTCAACCTTTTTACCCGTTAGACCCTGTTTATCCACTAAAATCAAACGTTTATTGGTAAAAATAAACATGTCACGAATTAACTTGTACGCTTTATCAATACGCTCATTCGGTGAAAGCACTTTTCCAAATTCCCGCTGTACATCAGCGGCATTTACCTCGGATGCGTTACCCATCAATCCATCTAAAAACCCCACTAACTTCACCCTTTCAAACTAATAATTTACTTCAAGTCCATCCTTACCTTTGGTTAAATAGGCACTTTTATATTGCCCTGGGGTCAAGCCTGTATACTTTTTAAATAGGGAGGTGTAATAGCTTTGATTGCATTGGGCCTCCTTGGAATGGAGGCCTATGTTTTGTTGTGGGACTATTGTGCTGTTTCCAATATATGCTGCAGCATTTGCTCCCCTGACATCAGGGCTTCACCGCCACCCTGGGTAAAGGAATCATTTCCACCGCCCTTTCCGTTTATAAGGGGAAGCGCCTTGGCGATTACTTTCTTCATACTTTCCGTTCCGGATGCCCCCCGCGCACAAACTAGCTGCAGCCGATTTTCAGTTTGTGAAACAAAGTAAACGATTGCTGTTTCATCTTCCGCAGTGATGATTCGGGCAAGCTTTTGCAGATCTTGAAGCGATCTGTTTTGAAATACTTCACTGACGAGTTTCTGCTCATGCGGATTACTTTTTCCAAGTAAGTCTTGCGCCTCATAATGGAGAAGGTTTTCCTGAGTTTGTTCCAGGGCTTTTTCTAACGTTTTATTATTTTCAAGGAGACGAAGGGCAGCTTGTTCCATTTCTTTTTCTGGTGCATTAAGAATCTTTGTTAATTCTAGCAGCACCTTTTGTTTTTGACCAAGCTGCTTAAGCACTCGGTTTCCACAAACAAATTGGACTCGCACTTTTTTCTTTTGCCTTTCCCAATCCAATACTTTTATTGCGCTAACCTCACCAGTTGCCTTTGGATGCGTGCCACCGCAGCCGTTATAATCAAAATCTGGAATAATAACAAGGCGAATATCCTCTTTGACCTTGGTTTCTTTTCGTAGTGTAAATTGAGACAACTCTTCTTCAGACACCCATTTAATCTCGATCGGCCTGTTTTCAAGGATGATCTGATTCGCAAGTTCTTCTGCTTTTTGAACTTGGTGCTGGGTTAGATTTTCTGTCTCTAAATCAATCGTGAGCAATTCCGCACCCAAATGGAAGCCGACGGTCTTGAACTCGAATAACTGGTCAAAGGCCGCAGATAAAATATGCTGTCCAGCGTGCTGCTGCATATGATCATAGCGTCTTTCCCAAGAAATGATACCAGATACTTCCTGCCCTATCCCTTGTAATGGCCCCACAAGATAATGACGAATTTCCCCATCGATTTCTTCAACATTTATTACGTTTTGATCAGCAAGGGTTCCTAAGTCGTATGGCTGTCCGCCACCAGTTGGATAAAAAGCGGTCTGATTCAAAACCACGTACCAATTTCCAGTTGAGTCTTGCTCTTGTTTTAACACCAACGCTGTAAAGGCTTTTATATATGCGTCCTGATAATACAATTTATTCTCCATTTTTGTTGTGCACTCCTATGTATTAAACATTTATTTATAAACACATTGTCATGAAAAAAGGAAAATAAATCAAGTTATAAGAAAACTGTTCCCTCGGTTATGAAGGAACAGTTTTCTCTAACCATATTATTTCTTATTTGTTATTTCTTTTCTTTACGCTGCGTGGGTTTAGTTGGTGGTTTTTGTCCACTTTGCTGGGAGCCGCCCATGCCTTGAGAGAAACCAGTATGCTGTTGTCCGCCCATCAGTTGCGGTAATCCGCCCATGCCTTGAGGGGATCCTGTTTGTTGTCCTCCCATCATTTGCGGAAACCCTCCCATGCCTTGAGGGGATCCTGTTTGTTGTCCTCCCATCATTTGCGGGAACCCTCCCATGCCTTGAGGGGATCCTGTTTGTTGTCCTCCCATCAGTTGCGGGAAACCGCCCATGCCTTGAGGGAATCCTGTTTGTTGTCCTCCCTTCATTTGCGGGAACCCTTGATGTGGGAATCCGTGATGGTATCCACCCATCATATGTGGATAGCCCGGTTGTTGGTATCCTCCCATTTGTGGATAGCCTGATTGTTGATATCCTCCCATTTGTGGATAGCCTGATTGTTGATATCCTCCCATTTGTGGATAGCCTGATTGTTGATATCCTCCCATTTGTTGGTAACCAGGTTGTCCCGGAAATCCTCCAGAGAATTGCCTTTTTTCCATTACTTTCGCCTCCTAAACTGTCTCCATGCTAGTGTATGTCCACTTTTAGGATAAGTTTAGATTACTACCTATATAGAAGAAAATTTCTCAAAATAAAAACCATGATGTTGAAAAAAAAAGACTATCACATTTCGGTGATAGCCATTAAAATTTTATTATTTCTCATCCTGAGCATTCTTTTGACCTGCTTTTTTATTTTTAGTAATTTCACCGCAAGCAATCCGTTTACCAGAATCTCCTGCAGGTGGTGTCATGCCATCATCTTTTCCTTCATCAACCACAATCGTGGTTCCTTCTTTTGTAAACAATGAAGTTTTTCCATCTTTTAAGGTGACATTGGGTGCCATTAAGTCTGCCTTAACTGACCCATCATCCTCGACGATTAAATTAGGCAGATCCCCTGCATGGGCACCTTTAGGATGGAGTAGCCCATGTTCCTTATTCTCAGGGTTAAAATGGTTCCCTGCAGATTTAAAATCTGGAGCCTCACATTTCCCACTGTCATGAATATGAATTGCATGTTCCCCAGCTGGAAGGCCCTTTAAATCCACTGATAATTTCACACCACTAGCTTGCTCAGCTAACTTAACTTTACCTAGCGAATCTCCCACCGCATTATACATTTCTACATCAATCTTTCTAATTTCCTTTTCAGTACAACCTGTAAGAATGAGCAGCGGAATGATCAACCAGCTTTTTTTCATATGTATACCCCCACACTAGCCAATTTGCCCTTAGTATGGACAATCTTACCCTCCTTTATCCAATGAAGGGATAAAGGAAAAAGGAACAGCTATTTGTTAACTGTTCCTTTGTGGAGGATGCTGATTTTTTAATTGTTCTTCTAATTCTTTTGCTTTTTGGGCCTCCCGTTTCGAGACTGAAATAATTATTTTCATCGTAAGAAAGGCTCCAATTAAAAAAATCACAAATGTAATGGCAGCAGGAATATATTCTGATTTATCTTCTGGAAAGTATAAAAATAAGGAAAGTACCAATGGTTGAAACATTTTCTTCTTCCTTTCTATCAAGGAACTGCTCTAAAAATTAATTATAGCAACAAAAAACGTTTCAATCCACTTTTCAATCCGATGACCTTTCTTTATTGTAAAACCTTAATCTCTTTAATAATAACATCTTTTTTGGGTTTATCTTGGGCACCAACTGAGATGTTGGCAATTTTATCAACGATATCCATGCCATCAATCACCTGGCCAAAAACCGTATGACGATGATCCAGCCATGGTGTACCGCCGTTTTTATTATAAGCTTCAATAATTTCTTTTGGATAACCAGCCTTTTCCATTTGTTCTTTCATTGCTGGATCAAGTGAAGAGCTTTGTACAATAAAAAACTGACTCCCATTTGTGTTGCTGCCCGAATTAGCCATGGATAAGGCACCGCGGAGATTATATAGATTCTTTGAAAACTCATCTTCAAAAGGCTTCCCATAAATGCTCGCTCCGCCTGTTCCGTTCCCGTTCGGATCCCCGCCCTGAATCATGAAATCCTTTATGACCCTGTGAAAAATTAGTCCATCATAATAACCTTCTTCACTATGTTTTACAAAGTTTTCAACCGCTTTTGGTGCATGCTCAGGGAATAATTTGATTTTAATGGTTCCCATCGACGTTTCCATTTCAACGAGCTTTTCATCATCGGAAACCTCGGTTGAAAGTTGAGGAAAGCCTTCATTTGTCACTTGTTGGTCCCCTTCCTTCTGTTCCGTTTTTGGTGTCGTCGTTTTCGGTGTGGATTCTTCTTTCTTTGTGCTTGTCCCACATGCGGCCAATACTAAAACAATCGTCAATAATGTAAACAAGATTTGCAAATTCTTTCTCATATATCATTCCTCCATTTTTTTCACTTTAACCGAAATAATTTCCTCACAATGTTTTTAATTTACTATGTTTCATATTAAAATGAAAGAGGAAAAGCGAAAGGGGTGTTTGTTGTGTCAGAATTCCAAATCGGTGAAATCGTAACAGCCATTTATAAAACAGGAAAATATATCGGAGAAATAACAGAAGTACGCCCACAGCATTATTTAGTAAGAATCCTCGCAGTACTTAAACATCCGATGCAAGGAGATTTACATAATCCGAAAGAAGCTGATGTACTTATTTTTCATGAGAGAAAAGCGCTCAGCTATCGTGAGCAAGCGAATATTCCATACAAAATGGTTAAGGCCTTCGAAAATGAAGTTCCAGACTATTTGGAGTCCTTAAAAGAGGCAGTAGCCATTATGAAAAAGGAACTAGCAGAGACATCTTCAGAATGGGCTGCGATGAGCTTAAAGGCATTAGAATCGCTAGAAAAAGATTATAAATTATAAAAATGCTAAAGGCCAAATCAGTTTGAATGATTTGGCCTTTTATGCGAATTCGCTTAATAACTTTGAGAAATCAATCCGATCACCAATTGTCGTTGGTTCTGGTTTCTCTAAATAACGTTTATCCTTTTCAACGAGCTTGAATATATTAAAGGTAGTCAACGCATCATCAAGTGCTCGGTGATGCCTGCCTGTCCCTTCTTTCCCATATTCCTGTACAGCTTTCCAGAGGCCAGTTTGATTTTGGTCACCAAAAAAGCGTTTATATTCCATGGAAAGATCTAATTCAGCAGCCTTGAGCGGAAAAGCAACCCCTGCCTTTAAGCAATTATGCCGAAGGACCTTCATATCCATATTTCCCCATGTAACAATGGTTGTTTCATAATTATGCTTATTGAACTCCTCCAATTTTTTTACAAGTTCAAAAATAGATAAACCCTTGTCTACCTGCTGCTGGGAAATATGTAAAAAGGATTTACATCGTTCCGTAAGTTTTGGGAATTTAAGTGGAGTCACAAAGGAAGAAAACTGTTCCGTCACTTGGTCATCAACGACTGCAACTATTCCAACCTCGATAATTTCTGCATAAAAGTCCTTCATTCGTACATTTCGTTCAGGCATTGTAAACTCAAAATCGATAAACAAATATTGCCGCCTTGCTCTCATCAATTTCACCACCTTTACGTTTCTTCTTAATACATTATATAAAGAAACCTGTACAAAAAATTGTGCTTTTTTTCTATTTTTTTATTTCTTACATTATAACATGAAATTAAAGTTAATTTTTTAAATTTTTCATCAATATAAAAAAGAATGGGAATGACTCCATCCTTATTTAGAAACCTGGCATACATGTTTTTATCTTTTTAACTTAATGACTGCCATTGTACATCTAGACACGCAAACAAGGCGATCTTTCTCATCGGTAATTTTAATATCCCATACCTGAGTTGATTTCCCTTGATGAAGTACAGTACCTACTGCAGTTACAACCCCTTCCGTTTTGGGACGGACATGATTGGCATTAATCTCTTGCCCCGCAACAGCCTCTACTTCTTTATCAACCAGCTCATATGCCCCTACACTGGCAACCGTTTCTGCTAAAGCAACAGATGCTCCTCCGTGCAGTAATCCAAATGGCTGGCGGGTCCGTTCATCCACGGGCATTGTCGCAATGACCTTCCCTTTTTCGATTTTGGTAATCTCAATCCCAAGAGATTTTAATAATGTGTTTTCAATCATTTCTATTCCTCCAATATGTAAAATGTTGTCTATTTAATCTATTCGCTTTATTTTCTTATTTTCCTTTTAATTATAGTTCTCTACATAAAAAAACAGCCCAAGAGCTGTTTTTTCTCATTTAATAATAATACGGGGCACCATAGCCTGGATAAAAAGCTCCTGGGTAGCCTACTGGCGGTGGGGGTGGTGGATAAAAGCCAGGATATCCATAACCTCCATAAAATGGCCGGCTAATTAACGCGCCTCCTAATAGTCCACCTAGAAAGCCCCCAATCAATGGCAAACCAAAACCAAAGCCAATAAATCTATGATCCTGTCCCTGCTGTGGGTTCCGATAATAAGGGTACATGCAGCAAACCTCCTTTCCTCTATACTTGCCTACACTATTTCATATGCGAAGTGAAGGGGTTTGGAGTGGGCAAAAGAGCCCCCGAGATTCATATTGGATTTCCTTAGTAAGGCGTTCATGAGGACAAATATCTGTATCCGAAAGCAGTCCTCATGAGGTGTTCATGAGGACAAATATCTCCATCTGAAAGCTAAAACTGGCCTCATGAGGTGTTCATGAGGACAAATATCTCCATCCGAAAGCTAAAACTGTCCTCATGAGGTGGTCACGCGGACAAATATCTGCATCCGAAAGCTAAAACTGTCCTCATGAGGTGGTCATGAGGACAGTACCAGTAATTATTTCTCAATTGGTTTAAACCGTTCTACAAATAAGGCAAGTGTCCGGGTCATGACTCCTGTTGCCCCGGCTGGACCTAAATCATATGCCTTGGAAGAGGTTGCCGTCCCTGCGATATCTAAGTGTACCCACGGTGTTCCTTCGGCAAATTCACCGATAAACGCCCCAGCAACAAGCGCATGGCCTTCACTGCCTGGGGAATTATTTAAATCGGCGACTTTACTGTTTCTTACCCGCTCGATCTCCGTTTCAAATAATGGCAGCTGCCACATCTGCTCACCAGCTTCCACCGAAGCTTCTAACACCTGTTGATATAATTGGTCATGGTTAGTCATTGCTCCAGTAGTATGGAGGCCAAGAGCTGTTATCACTCCACCGGTTAAAGTTGCCACATCTACCAGGTAATCTGCGCCGTGATGCTTGGCATAGGTAACTGCATCAGCTAACACAAGGCGGCCTTCTGCATCTGTATTTAAAACCTCAATGGTTTTACCGCTCATCGAGGTAATGACGTCATCAGGTTTAAAGGCATGACCGTTAATCATATTATCTGTGGATGGAATGACAGCGACCACGTTTTGCTCTGGCTGGGTCTCGCCGATGATTTCCATTGCCCCTAGCACTGCTGCTGCTCCGCCCATGTCCGTTTTCATCCCAACAATTCCAGCTTTTGTTTTAATAGAGTAACCGCCTGTATCAAAGGTAATCCCTTTTCCGACGAGGCCGATGACATCTTTCCATTCGTCTTTTCCTTGATATTTCAGGACAATCATTTTTGGCGGCTCTGTGGACCCTTGGTTAACTGCAAGGAAGGCTCCCATACCGAGCTTTTCGATCTCTGCTTTATCTAAGATTTCCACTTCGAAATCATACCTTACAGCAAGGTCTTTGGCATAATTAGCCATAACTGTTGCTGTCAACATATTGCCTGGGAGGTTAACAAGTGTTCTCGCCGAATTCGTTGCTTTTCCAAACGCAAACCCTACAGTTAGTGATGCTTCCACTTCATCTTCCTCATATTTATCACAATAAATCGTCACATGCCCGAGTTTTTTCTCAGGCTCGTTCGATTTTTGTTTGTAGCCTTCAAATTGGTAAGTGGAAAGAGAAAGTGCTTCACTCAACGCATGTGAGGCATCTAAACCATTTACTTCCACTGCTGTAAAGGAATCTAAATAAACAGCGGTTTCCTCAAGTTTACTCTTTTGTATTTCCTTAAAAAGCCTACCAAACGCTTCTTTTAGTTTATCGAAGGTTAAATCCTTTTCTTTCCCTAAACCAACAAACCAAATTCTTTTTGCGCCGATTTTACCAAAGCTATGTACTTTACTGATACTTTTTAACTTGGCCGATAAATCACCCGATTTTACTAGGTTTGTAAGCTGGCCTTCGAACCGATGATCAAGACTTGTCAATAATCCTGAAAATTTTTCTGGTTTATCAAAAAGACCAATGATTAAACCCTCATGCTCAGTAGATAGGTCTATTTCCTTTTTAACATCAAACAAACTACTTCACCTCCATAATATTGTATTTTTATTATAACGAGTAACCGCATTTATTTCGACTAACTAATTATCTTACAATTATATTAAAATAAAAAACAGGCCAGCAGCCTGCTTCTATCGTTTCTCCGAGCTAATGTACTGCCCGCGAAAAACTTGCATCGATTTATCTTCATTTAATGATTTAAGTGTTTGCTCTGTCAGTTTCCCATTGCCTTTTTCGACGACATAAATATCTAACTTCTTTTTCCCCCATTTATTATAAACATCATCTACCGTTTCATAATAAAGGTCTAGTTCATTCCCTTTAATAGCCCCGCCTTTATCAGCTACAACCCCATACCCGTATCCAGGGATAAAGAGAATCGTTCCAATCGGAAAAACAGATAAATCTGCTGCGATCGTTGAAAATAAATCACGTTTAACCTTTACTCCTGAGTAGGTAATCCCGTATTCCGGATGACCTTTACTCTTTCCTGTTGATTCTACTCCCGCAGTATAACCAGTGGCTGTAACAGTTAGCTTAGGATATTTTGACCAATCAATTTCGTCTTCTAAGGAACGTGAGGTTCCAGCAACGGTTTCAGTGGTTGAGATAACCGATGCAAATTGCTTAATGAGCAACTCGGCATTTACTCCGGAAATAGATTGGAAGGTCGCTAATATTGCCATCAAGAAAAGACACACCATCGCAAAACGCCTAGTCCAATTTTTCATTTTATTCATAAAATTTTTCACTCCTCCCAAAATATTCATTCCCAAGCTAGAGGAAATTATTCAAAAAAGGAGGGGGAAAATTTTTAGAACTGATTTTTCTATTCCTTAAATCCTTGTTCCCAAAAAAAGACCCTTACCTAGAGGTAAAAGTCTAATATCATCTGGTATTCATTTATTAAAAGTCTTAAAACATTTGGTATCCATTTTTTCGTAAAAGCTTGATTGTAAAACCAGCTGCGACTGCACCAGCAAGTCCACTTATTAAGATAAGAATATCTGCAGTTGCTAGCGAAGTAAACCTGTGGCCCAACTCGTTAAAGGCCATTTTACTATTTGTAAAATATTCACTAAACCTTACTTTATCTACAATAAAAATTGCCACAATCGGATAAACTACTGCCATAACCCATGACATTCTTAGAAGCATATTTAAGATAAATCCAATTCCAAAAAATAAAACAAAGAATAATAAAATCGAAATGATTAAGACCACAATGCTCATTTGCATCCGAGATTCCCCCTTATACATCAACATTTAGTGTACTTAATGTCGAAAAGGGAGTCAATATAAACGAATTATTTTTGCAAGGCAATACTTTCCTTAAGAAAAAAAAGCCCCTCGAAAGTCTCGAAGAAGCAGTTATGGCTCGTTATCCAACTGATACAGAAAAGGTAAAAAGCCTTATTCTTTTTTCTTGCCTGTTCCATTACAGCACGTACAGGTTTCTGATCCGCCTAGTACTAGTTGAAAATAGCCTTTCCCAGAGCAATAATCACAGGTTTTTGAATCCAAACTCTTAACTGTCATTGTCCATCATCTCCTTAAAAATTAACTTAATTTTCTGATAATATATCAAGGATTGGCTAAAATAGAAAGGTCTGAATTTGTGCGAATCGCCCAAAGAAAACGGATACACATTAAGTATTCTTTCATTTACTAAGTTTTCCTTAAATTTTCTAAAAATTATAAAAATAATTTATAGGCTGTATACCCGAATTGATCACCAGGGTTCAGGTCACTAGTACCTGGCTTCGAAAAGGAAATATCATTTTTTATCAGGTATTGGAGAATAATCGATGCGTCTTTCTCGAGCAGCAGTTCTTCTGGAGACATAAATCTCGCTTCAAAGAGTTCGTTTTCCTGATGGATAACCTCACCCACTTCTATCGGTTCAAGCAGGAAATGGAGTAAATTATCACTGATTTCGCCTTTAATAACACCGGTTCTCAATCCGATGAACCCCTTGACCTGACATTGAATACCGGTTTCTTCCTTGACTTCCCGAATGACTGCTTCATCCGCAGTTTCCCCCATCTCAACAAAGCCTGCTGGCAATGACCATTTTCCTTTTAAACCGCCATATCTTTTCTTCACGACAAGCCATTGTCCATCTTTAGACTTTACCACCCCAGCAACAGCCAACCAAACCTTCCCGCGTTTTTCACGATTGCTCACCCAAACTCCCCCTAACAAAGAATTCATTTGTTCAATCATATCAAAAAGGGACAGATTTCTCTGTCCCTTTCGCATTAAAATATTTTTAAAAAACATTAAACTTCCCTTTTTTCAATACAAGACCTGCGCCGCCAATCATGTATAAAGAGCGATTATCGACTACTTTTTTCATGAAGGATGCCTTGGCACCAGTTATTTTTTTACCAAAAACAACACCGATCGCATCATCTTCACCAAGGGAGCAAACAGTCCCTTTATTGTCAAACGTAAAAGTTTCTAACTCAGCTTTATTGCGAACTAGGGCCGCTATATTACGGGCACAAACTTCGCCTTGCTGCATAGCAATTTGAGCGGTCGGAGGATAAGGACGATTAATCTCCTCATTAATCATGAGTGAGCTGTCACCAATCATGAAGACATCCTCAAAGCCAGGAACACGAAGGTCCGGCTGAACTTTTACCCTGCCTCGCATTGCTTCGAAACCTGATTTTTCAACAATCGAGTTCCCGCGAATTCCAGCGGCCCAAACGACGGTACCAGCCTTAATCTCACGCGGTTCCTCATCACCTTTTGCTACAAAAATTCCTTCTTCCGTGCATTCCTTAATCGCTGTTCCAATTAAGAATTCGACACCTTTTCGTTCCAATTGTGAAACGGCGTAATTCACTAATTCTGGGTCAAAACCAGGGAGTACGGTTGGTGCAGCTTCAACACAAATAATTTTTACTTTATGGGAATCGACATCATATTCATGGCATAGTTCTGGTATTCTGTTTGTTAATTCACCTAAGAACTCGATTCCTGTAAATCCAGCACCACCAACAACAATAGACAAGCGATTGTCGTTCTTCACTTCTTCCATATTGTAGGTGGCAAATTGGTATTCAATATGTTCGCGCAATTGACGTGAAGAATTCACATTAGAGATTCCAAATGCAAATTCTTTTAATCCTTTAATACCAAACGTTTCTGGCTCACCGCCAAGAGCAATAACAAGGTAGTCATAGTTGACTTCACCTTTTTCTAAAATAACCTTTTTTTCTTCTTTGTTTATTTCTACTACTGTATCTTGAACAAAATCCACTTTACTGCGATCAATCACATCACGTATATCATAACGAACACGATCATGATGTAACGTACCTGCAGAAGCTTCATGGAGCCATGTGGTTTCATAATGGTAGTCATTTTTATTCACTAATACAATATCCGCTTCATTAACGCCGATTAATTTTTGTAAGCGAACTGTTGTCATTAGTCCACCATAACCAGCACCGAGAATAACAATTTTAGGCTTTCTCAAAGTGATCACTTCCACCTTTTATTTTTTTTGAATAAACTCTCTTTTTCTTAGCTTCCACTGCTTTAACCGTTTTTATTTTGAATAATAGAAAAATGTATGTGATATAATTCACGTATGAGTCTAAAAAAAACGAACTACTTGGTTTGGATATCGATTTTCGCAGAGGTTTATTATGCTAAGAAAGTAAATATTTTCCTATGATCGTCATAAAAATGTGCTTTTTATGTCACAAAAATTTAACAATCTATCCTCAATACATCTTATGCTACTTTCACAGGATTATCAAGCAATTTTTATAAATTAATTAACTTTAATAGATAAGGAATTGCATCTCCTGTTATCTTTTAGTCCTTGTTTTAAATATTGTTTCTATTGCGAATATTACCTTTATAATGATGTGAGAATTTTTTATTTTATGATATTATAGTGAGTGGAGTTTCTAACTACAAGTTGGGGGGATACGGAGTGCAGGAGAATCAAAAAATTTATGACATTACAATCATCGGTGGCGGCCCTACCGGTTTATTTACCGCCTTTTACGGAGGAATGAGACAAGCATCCGTGAAAATCATTGAGAGCTTACCACAGCTAGGCGGTCAATTATCAGCGCTTTACCCGGAAAAATATATTTATGATGTGGCAGGTTTTCCAAAAATCCGTGCACAAGAATTGATAAATAACTTAAAAGAACAAATGCGCAAATTCGAACCTACAGTTGCACTTGAGCAATCTGTTGAAAAGTTAGAAAAGCAAGAAGATGGTACGTTCAAATTAACAACAAATAAGGAAGTTCACTATTCAAAAACAATTATAATTACCGCTGGAAATGGTGCTTTTCAACCGCGTCGTTTAGAGCTAGAAAGCGCTGCCCAATATGAACGGAAAAATCTCTACTACTTTATTGAGGATCTAAATCAGTTTGCTGGTCAAAAAGTTGTGGTTTTTGGTGGCGGAGATTCTGCCGTTGACTGGGCACTAATGCTTGAGCCTATTGCTGAGAAAGTATCCATTGTTCACCGCAGAGATAAATTCCGTGCTCACGAACATAGTGTCGAAAACTTGTTTAACTCAAAAGTAGATGTGAAGACACCTTATGTTCCTGCCGAACTTATTGGTGATGACGGTGGAATTAAGCAGGTAGTCCTTGAAACGGTTAATGGTGAAGAGAAAGTAGCACTCGATGTGGATGCTGTTATTTGTAACTATGGTTTTGTCTCATCCCTTGGACCAATTAAGGAATGGGGTCTAGAAATCGAAAAGAATTCCATTGTCGTAAATTCGAAAATGGAAACCAACATACCTGGCATTTATGCTGCGGGCGATATTTGCACCTATGACGGAAAAGTAAAATTAATTGCTTGTGGCTTTGGTGAAGCACCAACTGCCGTTAATAATGCAAAAGCTTTCATTGATCCTAAAGCAAAAATCCAGCCATTGCATAGTTCATCGATGTTTAATAAATAAGAAAAAAGCGTCCCTCAGCGGGACGCTTCAGACTGTCGACAAATCC